>JBARRC010000429.1:0-5548 GCA_049644045.1 Phycisphaerae bacterium | reverse complement strand
CACATGACACAACCCCGCGTGCAGGGACGCACGCGGCGAACATGACAAAGGAGTAACAACACATGGCAGTCGGGTCAACAGGCATCACAGCCAGGGGGATGAAAGCGGAGCTATTCCAGAAGCTCGGTGAGGTCGGCAGCCAGACCCACTGGCAGGACCTCTGCACCCGCATCCCCTCAACCACCAAGAAGGAAACGTACGCCTTCCTCGGGAGCGTGCCCCAGGTCCGCGAATGGGGCACGGGCCGCAAGGCCAAAGGGCTCTTTGACGAATCGTACGACATCGAAAACCTCAAGTACGAAGCGACGCTTGAGGTCGACCGCGATGAGATCGAGGATGACCAGACGGGCCAGATTATGGTGCGCGTCCGCGAATTGGCCGAGCGAGCTGCCCGCCACCCCGACTTCTTGATCGGCGAGCTGCTCAAGAATGGTCACAGCGCGGGCTTCCACTCCTACGACGGCGTGCCGTTCTTCGGTGCCACGCACTCGTCAGGTGTCAGCGGCGCCCAGAACAACGACCTGGCACCGGTGGCCGTGAGCGCCGGCAGCCCGACACCGGCCGAGTTCCGAACGGCCCTGGGCACAGCCATGGCTACACTGCTCGCTTTCGTCGACGATCAGGGCGAGCCGATGGCCATGTCGGCCGAAGGTCTGGTGTGCGTCGTCCCGCCGTCGATGCTGATTACCGCCAGTGAGGCCCTGGCCACGACCGTTGCAACCGGCGGTCAAAACGTCCTGTCCGGCGCCGCCAGGATCATCGCTTTTCCGTGGCTGACCACGGCCTCGACCTGGTTTCTGCTCAAGACGGATGTTTCAGTGAGACCGCTTATTTTTCAGGACCGCAAACAGATCGAGTTCACGGCCCTGGAAGCCGACTCCGACGAAGGTTTTAAGCGCGACAAATTCCTCTACGGCGTCCGCGCTCGCTATCGCGTCACCTACGGCTACTGGCAGTTTGCGATTCGCAACGTCTTCACGGAATCCTAGAAAGACCGGGTGCGCACGCGGGCGGTGTGCGGTCGGGTCTGTGACACGCTCGATCGCCCCGCCCGCCGCCCCTTACCGATCGAGAGCCGCCCCGCTTCGAACCGGCCTCGAATCCCGTTCGATGAGCTTTCGACATGGCTTCGATGACCCCCCGAATCCAGGATATCACAGGGTCAAACAGGTTTACTCACAGGTTCAGCCCAACCCGCCCAAATCGCTCCCCTGTCCGCTTTCGAGCGCCGCACATTGCCGTTTCTATTGCCAATTGCCGAAAGCATCCGGGTCCTCAATCCGCCGCAAGTCCTTGTCACAGCGGGACTTAGAATTTCGGCAATCTGTGCAAAACCGGTGTATTCCCCCCGAGAATCATTGTCGCCGTGCCAAACCCGAAATCACCCCGAAATCGCCGTAACCCCTTATAATACAAGCACTTAAGCCCTTTCGGCAATTGACGCAAAACCTGGGTCTCTTTTAGACCTGAGCCGAACGTGCCTCTCTCTAAGGGACGCGCGGGTTTTGCAGTGAGTACACCGGTTTTGCACTGGGCATATATGACGGGAATTCCCCGAGCAGCCCGCGTTGTGTGTTCTGTGCGGGCGCCGAAGGGGCTGTGAATTGTTGCGGGCTTACCCGCTGAGCGCCCCGGCGGCTTGCCGGCGGCGGTCCTTGATCGTTTCCTGTTCTGAAGACTCTCGACGCAACCGCGTCTCGACCCATTCCAGGTCATCGTCGGTCGCAGAAACTGCTTGCCACCGCGTGTTAAGCGCTACGTTGCGGGTTCGGCAGGCTATCGCAGTGCCGAATGCGAGCAAGCCAACGTGCTTCGTCTCAGTAACTTTTGGCCATCGTCTAATCGACTGGGTCTATGACACCGTTGCCGTGTAGCTCGCCGGCCACGACCAGCCGCGCCGACGCGCCTCACGCAACGTCACGTCATGGCACACCTTGACGCTCAGTTTGTTTTGCGTGTGGTACAGGTCATAGAACCAGGCCACGGCCTCGGGCGACCGGTTCGGTGAATCCGTGCTGTCACCGCCGTACCGGTCGACCAGCCCTTCAACCCCCAGGATGTGCCCGTCGTGGCGTAGCCGATTGTACCGGCGCCACCAGCCGTACAGGCTGCGCACGCTGATCTTGAAGCCTTCCCCCTCGACCTGTCGTGCTTCCGCCGCAACACGCGCGGCCAGGTCACCGTCCGTCGCGCCGCCGCGATCCCGCTCGCAAGCCGTGCGCCACCGTTGCATCCATTCATTCTTGCGCAGGGCTCGATCCACGATGTGGGCCGGATGCTTCGCGCTCAACGCCTCGTGTGTCCGCTCATCGCGTGTCCAGCGCTTCGGGTAGGCCGACAGTTTCGGGTGCAGCGAGCGATGGACCCACCAGGTCGGCCGTCCTTTCCCGTTTGGCGAGCCGGCCAGCATCGCCAACGACCGCCGGGCGCGACGTCGGGCATCGACAGCCTCGCGCTGTGTGCGCCAACGCCAGGTACGGACGGACTCCCCGGTCAGCCGGGCGGCCTCTTTAACTGAGACCCACTCGGCCGCATCGGGAAGGGTTCCGAGCTGTCGGATCGCTACCATCAGTTCTCAGTTCTCAGTTCTCAGTTGTCAGTTGTCAGTCGTCAGTTGTCAGTTGTCAGTCGTCAGTTGTCAGTTGTGGTCCTCTTCATCCTTCACAATCCCTCCCGCGACCGTGCGAGGTTTTCGCCGTTTCGTATATTCCGCCGCTGTGAGGTCGCATCAGGATAAGTGTTGCGGCTGAACTGGTTGTGGTAGTTGTTGGTCACCGGCGGATGGGCTGCCTGAAGCTCGGCGGCTCGTTTGTTCAGCTCCGCGGCGTCTCGATTCAGGCGGGCAGTCTCGGCCTGCGACAGGATCAGGTGCTCCAGCCCTTCGAGGGTTGCAAACTCTTTTTCGCTCAGCTTTCCGCCTTCGAGTTTCACGCCACCGGCTTTCATCTGCTCATTCAGCCAGCCGGATGGAGAATACCCGAAATGCTTTCCACCCTGCGCTTCGTAAGCCCTCTGCGATTCCGCCAGGAACTGCAGGGCCTGGGCCAAGCGCATTGGATCGAGTCCTTCGCCACGTGTCGCCTGCTCAACCACCTTGACGATCGCGTCGAGCGAACCGCCGGCTTGCCTCTGCATCTGATCTGTGCCCTCAGCGTACAGCTCCCGCCGCTGCTCCCTTTCCTGCCCGCGTAGCTCAGTCAGCGCATCTACCTGATCCTTAATCGCCTTGGTTGCACGCTCGAATTCTTCCCGCATGGCCTTAACGGACCGCGTAATCGCCCAGATCGCCAGGGCCACAGCCCCGCCGGCGCCGATGAGCTTCAACGTCGCCGCGTTGGCACGAATCGCAGCTTCTGTCGTCATGCCGGAAGGATACGGATTTCCGGCCTAAGTTGCAACACTTATTTCGTCGCAGGTCCTAAGCCATTGCAGATGGCTGATCTCTTACCTTACCTGTAATCGCTCTTAACGAAGATGCCAGCAGCCCGCATTTAGAGGTCTAGCCAAAATAACATTTACTTGTTGACCCTCTTCCTCTTATTGTTTGTCTTCTTGCGCGGCTTGATCGTGTAATTCCATTGTGGATTCACAGCGTCGTATTCGATGTTAAGTTTCTCCATTTCTTCGTCTGTGATCTTTACGCCCTTCTTGTAGTTCTTTTTGTCCAGTGTGGCCTTCACTTTCAACCCCTTTCTCGTCGTGGTTGTCCCGATTAGCGTGACGACTGTTTCGTAGCTGACCAGCGGCTCTCCCTGCCAATGCAAGCTGATGAATGAAAACAGCCGATGTTCAATCTTGTTCCACTTGCTGGTCCCGGGAGGATAATGACATACCGAAACATCCAGCGCAAGCTGGTCCACGAATTGCTGAAGATAGTACTTCCATGCCCGGTTGCGACTGCCATCGCTGCCGCCGCCATCAGCGCAGATCAACAGTCTCCTCGCCCCAGAGTAGTGGATCCGGCCCATCCTGTTCCACCACTGGCGAATGCTGTTGACGGCAAACTCCGCCGTGTCATGGGTCATCCCGACGTTGACGAAACCTTCATTGCGACCAACATCGTAAGCCCCGTAGGGAATCGCTTTACCCTCTGAAAGGCTAGGATAATCATAAACATTGACTTCGCGAGGATCGCCTTTGGGACGCCAGGATTTGCCGCTATTCTTGAATTCGCCCACGAGTTCCTTTTTCTTTGTGTCCACGGAAAGGACGGGTTCGCCGCGGCGCATAAAAGCTTTCACGATCGAGTTGATCTCCCGAAACTGCTGATCCCGGTTCTTGGGCGCCGTGCCTTCCTTATGCTTGACATTCAATTGCAGAGAATACCCGAGCTCGCAGAGCTTCCTGTGGACAGTCCGCTGACTGACTGGGTGACCTTTCCTTGTAAGTTGTTCGGCAATGCGCGTAGTGGATTTGCATGTCCAATGCAAAGCGCTCATTGGATCTCCGGCGGTCGTTTCTTCCATGATTCGTTCAAGAGCGCGGTCAAGCTCGGGATCCCTTTCTTCTATCCTTTTGCGACCCCCTCCGGACGCTCGTATTCTCCCAGATGCGTCCAGTTTCCTGCTGCTCTTAAGCTCCTTCATCCCCCGCATGATCGTGGGGCGAGACATGCCGGTAAGTTCATGCAAGTATTTGAGTCCACCTCGACCAAGAGCGATAGCGTCCTTGGCCACAAACCACCGAGCCTGCGCCTCATTAAGGGTGGGAAGAATCCGCAGGATGATAGCCTGATCTTGTCCGCTCAGCATCCTAGTATGATAAGCAATCATCAGGACAGGTCAAGGAAAAAGTCAAGATTATTTTAGCTAGACCCCTAAGAACGCAAAATGGAGAGAGGCCCGGTGGTGCGTGGCCTCTTGAACCTTTTGCCAGCGACGTTTCGCCAGCGGAGAAAACCTTTACGCGGCGAGGGCCAGTAGCGCGGATGCCTTCGCATCGGCCTCTGACCTGTCGCCGGCGTTGGCGAGCTTGCCTGAGAGCCGGGTGAGGGCGTCGACCAGAGCGAAGATTGTGAAGCCGCTGCGCTGCCGGGCGATCTCCAGGGCCCCCTTCGCGAGCTTCTTGGCGATGCCTCGCTCGTTGAGAACCTTCATCACGTCGTCGCCGAGCTTCTGCCCCATCGCCTTCCTGATCACGTTCACGAACCCGTCGCGTCGGGCGTCGCGTTTCTCGACCAGGCTCTCGACGAGCTGGACGTCGTCGATCTTCCGGTAACTCCGCCATCATCTGCCAGCGGGACAATTGCATCCGGCCGATGCCAAGGTCGTTCAGAGTAACATCGTGTGACTGTGATTCCGACCGTCTGTCCCCGCCACGGAATTCCCGTTCCCCGCGTTCCTTCATCTCCCGCAGCAACTTACCGGCACGCCGTTCTGCCAGGGCCTTGATCTCGGCAACACTGCCCTGGGCTTCGCGCGATTCGCCCTTCCGCTGGGTATACAGCCGCAAGGCTTCGGCCGTGTCGCCGACCTGTAGGACCAGGGCATTTCAAAAACGGTGTTTGGCAGGGTGGCCCATGTCCTTTGGACATGGGGGAGACGATGAC
>JBARRC010000428.1:0-19877 GCA_049644045.1 Phycisphaerae bacterium | reverse complement strand
CTTTCCAAGGAACCCGTCATCTACGCCTGTAACCAGGACCAGGCGCTTCACCTCCTGGCAGACAAAGGGAGACAAAGGGGACATTCTAGTTTTCCCATTAAAGTAGAATGTCCGAATGGCACTGCCGTGGTTCTTGGGGACTCCGCAAGCGTTTTCGCGGTTTCTCTTGGCGCGTTAAGGGATTGCTCCATACACCCAACGAACCCCATAAACCCCGTAGCAGGTCGAAAAACCGCGGCAGTGCCATTCGTAGAATGTCCCCTTTTCCCGATCCTTTTGCTACTCGAGATACCCGAGGTCGGAAAGCCGCTCGGTCACTTGCTGAAGTTCCTCCTCGGAGTAGGCCTCGGCGGTCTTGGATGCCCCGGTACCGAGGCGGGCCGCCTCGGTTGCCACCACCGGCGGGGTTTCAAAAATGTCCGTGATTACGTGCCCTTCCATGTCATCGGGAATGGGTAACCCAAGCATCGCCAGGATCGTCGGTGCGCAGTCCACGATGTGTGCGTGGAGGCCATACAAACCGCGCCCGTCAGACTCCGAACCGCGCCCGTAAGGAAGCGGCCTTCGCGCGATACCCGGTCCCGTCGCCACGAAGATGCCCTCCGGCCGATGCGTCCCCTCCAGTTTGCGGTAGGGAAGCCAGCGAATCGCTCGCCGGCCTCGAATCTTTCGCACGGCCGCAAGCGACGCTTGCGGAATGAGAAGCAAATCGGGCAGCCACGGTTGATCCTCGCGCGAGCATCCGTACAGCTCTTCAGGCTTATGCGCCTCAGTGAACAGCCGGATCATCTTCCCTTGAGGGTCACGAACACGACACTCATCACCGAGAAAGCGGTGGGCGAGCTCGTCCCGCAATGTTTCGTATTCAGCCGGTTTGACAATGCCCGTGGGCTGTCGGCCCTGGAGGTTGATGTACAAGAACCCGGCCATCCCCGCATGCATCACGCAGGCTCTCGTCTTCGAGAAATCAACGGCCAGGTCACGCTCGATGTCGCCGACACGCTCGAACTTCTTCCTCTTGCCGCGCATGCGGTCCAAGAGGTGTCGCCCGCGCGTCGCCTTTTGCGAGCCGCCCCCGCAAAGCGACAGATATCCCCACTGCTTCAGCAGGAGGTTCGGCTGCACCTTGCCCTCGAGGCTGCCGTGCCCGTGATCCGAGACCATCACTGCGACCGCGTCGTTTGCGGACGCGTAATCCAGCAGCGAGCCGACGGCTTTGTCCAACTCCTCGAATCCCCGCCTGGCTATGTCCCGACGCGCGGGATTCCGATTCGACCATCGCGGATCGAGGTATTTCCACGTCTTGTGCTGGAGGTTGTCCACCAACTTCAGCACGACCATCAGCACATCCCAGCCGAGCCTGTCGCCCAACCAGGTCGTCATCTCAGCACCCTGGTGGAAGCTCCGCGAGATGTAGGCGACGTTTTCCTCGAACAGCCTGTCACCGCCCAGCATATTCCGACGCCACTTGGTGCGTAACGTCGGGTCCGGCCAGCGCGACAGAATCTCGCTCGCAAGCTCGGGTGGATAGACGAATTCCGAGTCAGGCCCCGGCGTCTCGAACCCGCTGACCATAAAGCCGTTGACCGGCACGGGTGGGTAGGTCATGGGCACGTTCACGCTGCCGACCTTCAGCCCGTGATCGCCCAGAATCCGCCAGAGGTTTCGTACGTGGTCGAGGCAGCGGGTGCTGTTGAATTGCAGCCGGTTGGTGTGGACGTCGTACCGCTCGAAATCGATGATTCCGTGCGAGCCGGGCTGCTTGCCGGTCAGGAACGTCGTCCAGGCGGCCGGCGTGATGGGCGGTGTGGTTGATTGCAGGATGCCGGAGATTCCGGACGCAATCGCCGCTTTCAGCCGCGGCATCCGCCCCTGCGCCATCAAGGGGTCGAGCACGTCGAACGTCGCCCCGTCGAGCCCGATGATCAACACGCGCCGGGCTGGCGGTGGTAACGGATGCGTACCGGATGAGGAGGCCGGAACATCTTCATGTGGTCGTGAAGCTGAGTTCATCTGAATCGTAAACCCCGCGAGTTCTATCAGGTCTGCAGAGTGAGAATCCACTCCACGCAGCGTGCCGACACGAGTCTAGCGACGCCCCAACCTGTTTGCAACGCAGAAGCCTCACGGTACGTGTGCCTGGGTGCATCGCGTTCTTTCAATCGTAGGAGACACGGGTTTTCTCATCCGTCAGAGTTGGCTGAATGATCTCCCTCCATTCCGATGAGTCCCAAGTCTTCAACTTCATATGTATGTTGTAGTACTTCTGCGGTATCGGATGAGTGCCCATCACCACCTTCATTTCGTATCTTGCGGCAACGAAATCACGAAAGTACCTGATGCGCGGACACGGTGGGTATCCAACAATCAACCCAGTGGCAAGATGAACGACCTGCACACCGTTCTTCTTCATTTCCTCTGGAGCATACTCGACGTTCCCGCCCGGACAGCCGCCACAGGTTGCGTATCCAGCCAGTTCCACGTCCATTCCACGATAGGTGCTGAATGCACCCTCCCTATTGCGGAGAGACCGCAGGCATTTGCCCCCGGCACACATCCGGTAGCGGTCGCAGATGATGATCCCAATTCTCTCCTTCATTCCATTCTTCTCCGTCAGTTTCTCTCCGTCCGTTCTTGGCCAGTCTGCCCATTTCGGTCTGTAGCCCTTAAGCAGCACCTATCGACGTAGCCGTCATGGTCTGGAACCTCTCGAATCGGTGTCCACCTTTTTGGCATTCGTATTCATATGTGGGCATTCAGATCATTCTCCTCAAGCGATACGCTTACGAACCCTGATGGAACGGCCCCGACGATGAGTACATCGCCGGTGATCCGGTTTTCCCGCTGAGCTGCTGCTCTACGAACAAGCCGTCTGCAGTCACCCGGACCGTTCCGGCCTGCGATATCTCCGCCTTGAGCAGAAACGCTGGAGGTGAGTTCTTCACCACCGCGGCGCGCACAGTGGCAACAACGCCGACTTCGACCGGGCACGGAAACCGGAGTTTCAGTTTGGCGGTCACAGCGCTAATCCGGTGCAGGAACAACCAGTGAGTCATCGCCGCGTCAGCCAACATGGCGACAACGCCTCCGTGCAGCCGGTCCGGGTAACCCTGATACTTGCCATCACAAGCGAAGGAACCGACAACAGTCCCGTCCGATTCCTCCGTGAACCGCAGGCCCAACCCATCACCGTTCCGTACACCACAAGCGAAGCACGCGGGATGGCAACGGTCTGGCAAATCGGTTGCGGCCTCGCTGGTGGCAAGGTCAATGGTCACAGATGTTCTCTCCTGCGTGCAGCGTTCCGCTCAGGTATGCGGAGGCCAACTGTTCAGGGGTCTCCGCCGGCGCGCCAACGACGACCGTGATGCCGTTTTCCGCGAAGAGCTGCTGGGCCCGCTGCCCCATGCCACCGGCAATGATCACGTCGGCGCCCTGCTCGTGCAACCAGCGAGGAAGCATGCCAGGCTCGTGAGGCGGCGCCTCGTGCATGGACTTGCTGACGATCTCTTTGCCTTGTTGATCGGTCTCGAGTATTGCAAATGCCTCACAATGGCCAAAGTGGGCGCTCAAACGTCCGTCCGCTATGGGAATGGCAATCTTCATACAATGGTTCTCCTTGAGTTTGCCCGTGGTCTCGATAGCCAGGTCGTCTTGTCCCCACTGGGCTAAGATCGACTGGACAATACCTGCAAACGCTTGACCGGCTGAGGTCTGCCCCTTCGTGTTGACGAAGGGCCGCCCGGCGTCTCCGGAAGTGACGATCTGCGGGTCAATCGGGATGTTTCCCAGAAACGACACCTTCGTTTCCTCAGCCAAGGCCTTGCCGCCGCCGGTCTTGAAGAGGTCGATTCTCTCCCCGCACTTGGGACAGGCATAGCCGCTCATGTTCTCCACGATACCGACAACCGGCAAGGACACGCTATTGCAAAACGAAATGCAACGACGCACGTCCGCAATGGCTACGTCCTGCGGTGTCGTTACAATCACGGCGCCTGCCGACGCTCCGACAAGCTGGGCCGCTGACATCGGCTCGTCGCCCGTGCCGGGAGGTGAGTCCACCACAAGATAGTCCAGCTCTCCCCAAGCCACGTCCTTGAGGAACTGGCGGATCACACCGTGCTTCATCGGGCCTCGCCAGATGACCGGCGTCTTCTCGTCTCCCACCAGGAACCCTATGGACATGACAGCCAAGTTGTCGTTCATCCTGACCGGGAGCATCCCGTCCTCGGATCCAATGATTTGACGACCTTCCAGCCCCAACAGCTTGGGAATGCTCGGCCCGTGGACGTCGATGTCGAGCAGGCCGACCTTCTTGCCAGCATGTGCCAACGACGCCGCCAGGTTGGCGGCGACCGTGCTCTTTCCGACTCCACCCTTACCGGACAAGACAAGAAGCTTGTGCCGTATGCAGCCAAGACGCCTTTCCAACTCTTGCCTTTCGGCGAAATCCTTCTCAGACTCGTCCTGACGGCGTTCCTTGGAAGAGCAGGAACGGCTATCACAACCGTCGCAGGAGCCGGATTGCGCCGGTTCACCTTTCGATTCCGGCCGGCCGCTGCTAATGAAATCTTCGCAGGCGGCCTGCAGCGTGTCAGCGGACAGGAGAGCACAATGCTGCGTCTCTTCGGGGAAACCGCCAAGTGCGTCGAGGACGTCCGTTTGTTGAATAGCGCGTGCCTCTTCGACGGTCTCGCCTGTGGCCAGCTCCGTGGTCATACTCCCACACGCGATCGATGAACCACATCCGTCCGCCATGAAGTTCGCGCGGTGAATCCGACCACCACGTATCTGAAGCCAGAACTCTATCGTGTCCCCGCAGGGACCGGTGATGCGGCTATGACCATTGTAAGAATTCAGAGGCCCGAGGTTGCGGGGATTCCGAGCATGATCGATGGCGACAGCCGAGTACTCAAAGTCGGATGCCATGTTTGTCTCCCACGTCTTTTAGATTTTCCCAAAGGTTACGAATATCATGGGCTGCGTCACACTCACATTCAACAGTAGCCTTTGCACGGATTTGCGCCAAGGTCACGTGCTTGTCGTAACGAACACGGCCGGCAACCATGGCGCCGCCAGCCTTTGCCTTGCGCTCGATTTGCTCCGCCATGGACGGGTTCAGATCCCATTTATTGACGCAGACCGCAGCCGGTATGCCGAAGTGTCTTGTAAGCTCCAGCACGCGATGAAGGTCGTGTTCGCCCGACAGAGTCGGCTCCGTGACGATGAAAGCCAGCGAGGCCCCGGTCAGCGAGGCAATCACCGGACAACCGATCCCCGGCGGGCCATCCACGATAATCAGTTCCCTTTCCTGTTTTTCCGCGAGCTGTCTCGCTTCTTTGCGGACCGCCGTCACCAGCTTTCCGGAGTTCTCCTCGGCGATGCCGAGTTTGGCGTGAACCATGGGCCCACACCGAGTTTCCGAAACGAATAACTGTCCGTTCACAACGGGGCCGAACTCGATGGCCTTCTCCGCACAGAAGTATGCGCAAACGCCGCACCCTTCGCAGGCAATGGGGTCGATTCGATACGTCTTGTCCACTTTCCCGTTGCCCGGCCCATCGTAGCTGATGGCGTCAAAACGGCAAACTTCCTCGCACTTGCCGCAGGCTGTGCACTGTTCTGACGTGATTCTCGCCCGGGAGCCTCCGGAGAAGTCCTCTCGATGGACAATCGTCGGTTCAAGAACGAGGTGCAGATCGGCTGCGTCAACGTCGGCGTCCGCCACCACGCACTTGTCAGCCAGAGCAGCGAACGAAGCCACGATAGACGTCTTGCCTGTCCCGCCCTTGCCGCTGATTATGACCATCTCTTTCATGAAGCGGTTCCCCATTCCCGGAGTCGTTCCGGGCGGAAGCCTCTCGCCCAAATGATCCGGCGTCGCTCAATCAAACGCGCCGTGGTTTCCTGATACCCGGCATTGTCGAGCATCGCGGCCAGCTCTTCCGGGGTGTAGTAATCCTCATCCCACAGACGTTGCGCCAGCGAATCCCGTGGAAATTCCACAATCAGGATCTCCCCGCCAGGGCGCAACACGCGTCTGGCTTCCCGCAGGATTCTCCCGGCGTGTTTCATCTCGTGCAGCGCCCACATCACTACGACCGCGTCCACGGACTCGTTCGCTGCAAAGTCAAGATGAGCTGCGTCTTTTTGAACGTAGCGAATCCGCGCGTTCCCGGAAGAGCGAGGCCGTTTGGGGAAATCCACCGAGGAGATGTCGACCCCGGTGACGTGCTGGCCATACGCTTGTGCCAGGTACCGCACCAACCCGCACGCGCCACAGCCGAGATCGAGGACGCGACCAGCCAGACGCACTTCGCGCCCGATCCGGCGATACAGGCGCGGCTTGATCCTGTCGTAGAAGTTCCTCTTCAGCATCTTGTCGGGCATACTTTCAACTTCATCCGACGGTGATCCTCGTTTCTTCAGTGACGTCCTTCAACAGTTGTGCGAATAGTGATTGGTAATCCGGCAGAACCTCACAAACCATTTCGCCCCGCGAGTACGCCTCGGCAATCCTTCGATCGTCCGGAATCTCCGCCAGGACTTTGATGCGTTCTTTACGACAGTATAAGTGCACCGCGCGATCGCCGACGTCCGCCCGGTTGATGACGACACCGAAGGGCAGTTCCAGAGTGCGGGTCAACTCAACTGCGAGCCTCAGGTCATTCAGGCCAAACGGCGTCGGCTCAGTCACCAGAAGCACGAAATCACAATCACGGATGCTTTCTATGACCGGGCACGAGGTTCCCGGCGGGGCGTCCGTGATGACCAACTCCGCCTTCGGAGCGGCTGCCTTGACGGCCTTGATTACCGGCGGGCTCATGGCCTCTCCGATGTTCAATGTTCCCTGAACAAACTGGATCGCTCCGGCCCGGCCGGTTTCGAGCAGCCCCATTTCGCGGAGAACCTCGGCAATGGCGTCCTCCGGACAAACCAACCGGCAACCGCCACAGGCATGGCAGAGTTCGGGAAAGACCAAGACCTTTTCCCCGAGGCAGACGATTGCGCTGTACTGACAGATCTTCGCGCACTTCCCGCAAAGGCTGCATTTCTCCTCGTCCACCCGGGGGATCAACGTGCCGACTGGTTCGCGGTGCGTGATTTCCGGTTTGAGAAATATGTGGCCGTTGGGCTCTTCCACATCGCAGTCGAGGTACGCTGCGCTCCGGCCGTTGCGCGAGGCTACGTATGCCAGATTCGTGGCCACCGTCGTCTTGCCGGTGCCACCCTTGCCACTTGCCACTGCGATCTTCATGATAACTGTTCCCAACCGTGTTGCCTTGGTCGTGGTGATTGCTGTCTTCATCAGAGCAGCATCACACTGTTTACACACTAGATTCCTAGTTGTTCGCCGATTATTACTACTGTTATGATCGGCTTATACTTATTGTTGTCGTATTCTCTCTCTATTATGACTGTTTTATTGCAGATTCTCCACGGCGACGAGCAGTCACTGCATACACCCGTCACACCGCACGGGGGCATTGGATCAAAGTCCACGTGGCGTTTAACGTTCAGTGGGGCAGTCCTATTCCTGATTTTCTCCATCGCTTCATCGAGGGTTCGGACAATCTTGTTAACTCCCACCACTATGATGACCTTATTGGGACCGAAGAGCATGGCCGCCACACGGTTCCCATGTCCGTCAACATTAACGATTTTCCCATCCAAGGTTAATGCATTGGTGCCTGTCACGAATACGTCTGAGGTTAATGCCTCTTTCTTGAGCCTGACGTTCTCTTCTACACTGGTTCCGGGTTTCCATGGGTTCAGAAATGCGTAGTCGCCTCTCTCGAGCGCATCTACCACGCCTATCTGCCTTAGGGTAAGCGAGTCGCCGAATCCGACAACGCTGCCCTCAGGTATCATCGCCATGACCCTTTCAAAGGCGTCCCTTCTGTTTTCAACGTAGAAGGCTGAGATGTTGTTTCCGCACAGCCTCTCAACTACGTGCTGTGCGATTCTCTGGTTCATTTTGATTGCCAACGTCGAAGCGAAGAACACCACTGCCATCGTTCAGCCGAAACCTCAGTTTATCATGACATTCTTCTGAAAGCACGTGGACACCTCCGTCCGTGCCTGGATCGTTTCAAGTCCACCTGTCGGGGTCTCGGCGTCTGAAAGAACCTATTGGACTCAACCGTCTGGAATTCTTTGCCTCCAGTATACTTGGCGCAGCACTATCCTTCGCGCGGGTCAGGCACGTTTCACGAGTCAGCGGTTGGCGCTTAACTGCGCTTATTCCGGCACGGAAATAGCCTCGTTGGGGCATTCATCCACACATGCACCGCAGTCAATGCAATCGTCATTGACTACTGCCTTTTCGTTTTCCAACTTGATAGACTCCGTCGGACAGCATTCCACACAGTCACCACAACCCGTGCACTTCTCGACGTCTACTACTGCCGCCATTTTGTCACCTTTCTTGCTTATTCAGCATGTTACTGCCGGATGCGCACCTGCCATTTAAGGTGGTTCTTGGAGGCGCCCCCGGCTGGGATGTCTAGAGCTGTCGCCCTAAGCATCCCTATCACGACCTTGCCCGCGCCCCTGGCCCATACCGCCGCCACCCTGCCCGCGACCTTGTCCTCCGCCTCGACCCCTGCCTCTACCCATTCCCCGTCCCATGCCTCTGCCACCACCGCCGCCACCGGGCCCAGGACCCATGCCCAATCCACCACCGGGCGTCGGCGGCTGTTGGGATGGCATCGGCTGGTCCTGTCCGGAGGACGGCGCATCAGCCATGCCGGAGTGACTGGCAACGGTCGGCTCACTGGCAGTATTAAGCTGTCCGGCTTTGAACCGTTCGACGGCATCTTGCACGGTGCCTGAACAACCGGGGATCACTCCGATGCCGGCGGCGGAGAGCGTCGCGTGGGCATTCGGGCCGCAATTGCCGGTGAGAACGAACTTCACGTCCTTTGCCGCCATGAGTTGGGCCGATTGAATACCGGCCCCACCGCCGAGCGCAGCATTGGAGTTCTCGACGGCTTCGAATTCCATGGTGTCCGTATCAACGATCAAGAAGTACGCGCACCGGCCAAACCGGGGATCAACGTTCGCATCCAACGTCGGCCCACCAGCTGTGATTGCGATTCTCATCAGAGTCTTTCCTTTCTCAAAAACCGCTCCCTGCGGCTATCACACTCATCTCTGTCGACCTGCCGTTTCACGGCGATTCTGACAGACGACCATCTGCCCCACTTCGCTGCCGACGTCCCGAGCAATCACAGGACACTTCGCCTTGAAAAGGAAGAAGATGTTTAGGTCTTCTCCCCCTAGTGTTTCATAATTCCCCTGGCCTTTGGCAATCACGAGATCGCATTGCTCGAAACGGCTTCGGAAAAAAGGCGAACAGGAGTCCAGAATCGTGCCAGGCACGTCGCTGCCGTTGTCCACCACCTTGACGAGCGAGCTCAGCCCGGCTACTTCCGCGTCTTCGAGCGTCGCATCGTTGATCGCCGGGCCGCCACGCACCACCAGAGTGATCCGATCCGTCGGCATCTCTTCGATCAGCAGCCGGTCGAAAATGATCTCACCGGCGTTGTCCGTCAGATACAGAATGTCGCCCGCGTGCTCGATCGCCCGGCGCAGGTCATCGACTGCGCCGTTGTTGAACCCCGGCGCGTGGGGGTCCATCGCATCCTCGATCGCCTGACGGACTTCATCATCGCCGAGATGGCTTCTACAGCCGAAGTCGATCACGTTCCCCGCGATGGCCATGCGCACAGCCGCCGCGAACGGGTCGGCCGAGGCGCGCACCCGCTGTTTCAGGGTTGGATACAGTTCCAAGGCCAACGCGTTCGAGTGGCGTTTCACTTCGCGGTATGGATCGGGATTGCCGGTTGCATCGCGCAGAAGCTTGTGAATCTGTTGCCCCATCCAGGGGGGTGAACGATCGAAAGGCATCTCCGCAACCAGCCGAAGCGTCTCCCGCACCACGTGCTCGTGGACCACCGGGTCATCCGTCACCATGCGGGAAGCGTCCAGCGCCTGTCGCAGGAAGCACGAAACGCACTCAAGGTAGGTCCGCATCCGTTGTGACCCATCCTTTCCAGGAGGTGAAACTCACCTCTTTGGCCGGCTTCATGCGGAGACGTTGCAGACGGTTTTCAGAGAACGAGAAAAGTACTTCTTGTCCGCTTCGTAGTGGCACCTTTTGTACTTCTTACCACTACCGCACCAGCACGGATCATTGCGGCTGAGGTTTGCAGCCGCTTCTGGCGGTCTACGATGAAACAGTCTTTCCAGAAGTCCCATCCGTCTTTTCCCTTGTTGTTGTCCTCGCTCCAAGATAGTCTATTAAGGAGTATCTGACAAGGTTACCGGTTGCAACCAGGCGCTTCAGTTCAACCGGATAGCACCGTTCGGGCACACCTCTACACAAGCCCCGCAACCGCAGCATGCCTCCGCGTTCACCTTTACGGCGGATTCGCCGAGGGTGATCGCCTCGGTCGGGCAGACGGCCTGGCAAGCACCGCACGGTGTGCATGCTTCTTCATCGACATGCGCCACGGGCGTGGCATTGCTGCCCGGCGTCGACACCAAAAGCCCTGGCGGTCCTGCCATCTGATTGCCAACACCTGTTTGGATGTCTCGCCGTATATGTCGGCCTTGCCCGCGTTCCATTCCACGCCCGCGTCCCATTCCACGACCGCGCCCGCATCCACGACCACCGCCGCCCTTCGGTCCCGTTCCGTCACCTCGCGGCATGATTAACCCTCTTTTTGCTGGGCCACTTCGAGCTCCGCAATCCGTCTCCGGATATCATCGAGCGTGCCCTCAAGATGCTCCGCCTGGGTTCGTAACGCCTGCACTTCATGCTCGCCTGACGGGGGTGCATAATACGGGGCGACTCCGTAAGCAGGTGGGGCGTCGGGAACACCCATGGCGTAGTACCCGTAGCCCCAGCCGCGCCCCCGGCCCCAGCCGCGTCCTCGACCCCAGCCGCCGCCTCGACCCCATCCGCGGCCCATTCCCCAACCACGTCCCGGCACCGGGTTCGCGTAGCCGGGTACGGGGGACCCGGCACAATAGCCCGCCCCCCTTCCAGTCATTTGCCCAAGACCCATCGGTCCCGTCCCATCTCCACCTGGCATGATGCTGCTCCTTTTTCAGAACACCCTGAAATTCGTCTTACCTGTTACTTCCACGTCCGGCGCCACCCTGTCCCCGGCCACGACCACGGCCCGTGCCGCCGCCGCGACCGCGTCTGGGCCGTTGGCCCTGTCCGCCGCCACCGGCGCCTTTGTTTCCGCCCTTGCAAGGCCCCAGACCTCTGCCGGTCCCGGAACCCTGCCCTCCCGGTCCTGTGCCGTCACGATTTGGCATCATCGTTCTCCTTCACGCGTCATACGACGCACCACAAACTTACCAATTGCCAGGGGCTTACCTACACCCAGTGGCCCTCGACGTTCGGCTTGCCGACACATTCAAGCAAGCCGACCGGCCTTGAGTTGCTCCACAGCATCGCTCACCGATCCGGTCGCACCGACATAGCTCTCGACATTGCCCGCTTGGAGGGTCGTGCATGCCTTCGGGCCGACGTTTCCGGTAATGACTGCATCCACACCCAGGTTCGCAACATTCTGGGCAGCCTGAATACCGGCGCCCTGAACGGCGTTGAGATTCTGCATGTTGCCATGAGTCGTAAACTCACCGGTATCGGTGTCAACCACGATGAAGAACTTGGCTCGGCCGAATCGGGGATCGACTTCGCTGGCCAAGTCCGGCCCTTGTGATGTAACAGCCACCTTCATACCGTGCCTCCCTGTACATTGAACCCAGCCCGGCCACCGTGATGGCGCCCGCGAAACCGCCGGCGTCGACCGCAGCAACCCGGCATCAGGTATGCCTGGTCCGTTAAGCACCCCGACACGAATGCCCGCAGCACGTTTTCCACCGGCCCGCAGGTGTGCGGAATCACCCGTACTCCCGCGGAGACTAGCATGGCCTCAAGCGGCATGGAGATCGCACCGCAGATCAATACGTCCACGCTAAGTTGCGTGACGCGCTTCGCTCTGGCCGTGAGCTGGGTTTCCTCGATACCCGCTTCCTCCCGGTTGACCTCACGGCTGCCCTCAAGCGTCACCACGACAAGCCGCTTTGCGACATCGAAAACGGGCGACACCCGACCGGTCCACGTTGGAATAGCCACTTTCATCGGTTGGACAAGCAGCAAGGGGCGTGCCATACGAAGATTGAACAACGCTGTGCGCATAACCTATTGCATACAAAGGAGTTATCTACACTCATCTTTTGGGCGTGCCACAATCGACACTTGCACTTTGCAACGGTTCGTGGTGGCTGCGCGTTGCAAAATGCAATGCTATTCCTGCGTCCGGCTTGGACGATCCCGGTCGGGCAGCTCGATCCCCAGGGACTTAATCTTGCGGAACAGCGTGCTGGGATTGGTACCCAATTCCCTCGCCGCGGCCACGCGGTTGATAGCCATGTTCGACCGCCTATCGAAACAGGTTCAAAACCGTAACGATGGGTTGTGAAAAGTTGCCCCTTGGGCCCGTTCTTATACGGAAACAACGTCATCCGGGGGTGTTTGCACTTTACCCCATGCGCAAAACCTTGCATTCGTGCGCAGAACCTTCGGTTATCTTAAAATTCCCGAGTTCATCGCCACACCGTACAATCCCGTGCATGAAGTTCACGAAGATGCACGGGTTGGGCAATGACTACATTTATGTCAACGGCTTCGAAGAGCACGTAGACGATCCGCCGGCGCTGGCCCGCGCGGTCTCGGACCGACATACGGGAATCGGCAGTGACGGGCTGATTCTGATTCGACCGTCGGACAAAGCCGACATCCGCATGGAAATGTACAACACCGACGGCTCCCGCGCCCGGATGTGCGGTAACGGTATCCGGTGCGTGGCCAAGTACGCCGTGGAACACGGTCTTACCACCGGGTTAAACGTTCTGATCGAGACCGACGCCGGCGTGAAGGTCGCCGAGTGTCATATTGTTGACGGAGTAGTGCAGTCCGTGCGCGTCGACATGGGCCGACCGTCGCTTGCCCCCTCCGCGATCCCCTCAACGATATCCGCCGATCGGATCGTCAATCACCCGTTGCGCATCGCACTGCCCGAGCCGCGGGCTTTAACCCGCGCGGAGCCCCAGACAGAAACCGAGCCGCGGGCTTCAGCCCGCGCGGAGCTACGTACAGAGTATGCCGTGACCTGCGTTTCTATGGGCAACCCCCACGCCGTTGTGTTCGTCGATGATGTTGACGCGATCGCGCTCGACGTGATCGGCCCGCAGTTCGAGCATGCGCCTCAGTTTCCCGAGCGCATCAACGCACACTTCGTCCGCGTCGATTCGCCGGAGCACGTGACGATGAAGACCTGGGAGCGCGGTAGCGGGATCACCCGTGCCTGCGGGACCGGTGCGTGTGCCGTGTGCGTCGCCGGGGCAGTGACCGGCCGAACGCGTCGAACGATTATTGCAACCCTACCCGGCGGCGATCTCGAACTGGAATGGGCCGACAACGACCACGTCTACATGACCGGCCCGGCCGTCGAAATCTTCACTGGCGATTGGCACGAATGATCCGACTAGAGGGACATTATTTCACAGGAACCAATAGTGGGTAATGCAGGTCCAACGCAACGCCCCCTGCGGCGCCGTCTGCGCGCGCTGTTAAGCGGCCGATACCTGCCCGTTGTCCTGGCGATCCTGGCCATACTGATGGCACTCCCGTCGTTGTGGGTGGGGTGGGTGATGGACGACCATTTCCACCGGATGACGATGCTTGGCTCCTCGCGGTTCCCGGAGGCGTTCGGCTCGCCGATGGACCTGTTCAGGTTTTTCAACGGTGACCCCGAACGCACGGGTCGGGTCATGGATATCGGGCTACTTCCCTGGTGGACGTTCAAGGAGGTCAAGGCGGGTTTCTGGCGTCCGCTCACCGTCCTCACCCACTGGGTGGACTATCAGCTCTGGCCCGAACTTCCGGCGCTGATGCATGCCCAAAGCCTGCTGTGGTTCGGTGGAGTCGTGGCTGCCGTGGCGGTCCTGTACCGCAGGCTGATGGGAGCAACGTGGGTGGCGGGCCTGGCTGCACTTCTTTACGCAATCGACGATGCCCATGGCATGCCCGTCGGCTTTCTGGCGAATCGCAACGTGTTGCCAGCCTCGTTGTTTGGAGTATTGGCCCTTCTGGCTCATGACCGGTGGCGACGCGATGGGCGCCGATACGGAGCGGTCCTTGGGCCGGTTCTGTTCGCTGTGAGCTTGTTGTTTAAGGAGGCAGGCCTCGCCACAACGGCTTACCTTTTCGCTTATGCGCTTTTCCTTGACCGTGGGACATGGAAGCAACGTCTCACGGCGCTGTTGCCCTATGCCGCCATCGTAGTAGCGTGGCGAGTTGCCTGGGACTATCAGGACTACGGCGTCTGGGGCATCGGGCCGTACGTCGACCCGATCGCCGAGCCGTTGCGCTATGCGGTGGCCGTGGTGCACCACGCGCCGCTGCTGCTTTTGGGGCAGTGGGCACTGCCGCCTCCGGAGCTCAGCATCATACTCGAACCCCCGGCGGTGCAGATGTTGTGGGTTGGGGCGGTCATTGCCGTCGCACTGCTCGCCTTGGTGATGATTCCGTTGGTGCGGCGGGATGTAATGGCGCGCTTCTGGGCCGCGGGGATGATCCTGTCACTGCTTCCGATCTGCGCGACATTTCCTGGGGATCGGCTCCTCTTCTTCACAGGCATTGGGGCGATGGGTCTGCTTGTACAGTTCCTCAGCCTCGTGTTCGGACCCACTGATCGACGCCCGGTTGCTCTGGTGTGGCGTGTCCCAGCTATGTCATTCGCTGTACTCTTTATCCTTGTTCACGGGGTCGCGGCCCCGATCCTGCTACCGCTTCGCGCGGGATACCCCATAGGCACCAAAAAGTTTCTTGACCAGCATTACGTTCAAGCGCCGATGGACCGCTCGGTCGAGCAGCAAGATGTCGTGATCGTCAATCCCCCGAGCCCGTTCCATGCAATCTACCTGCCGATTCTAAGAGAGCTGGATAACGAGCCGGTACCGCGTCACACGCGGATTCTGGCCCCGGGCTACTCGGCTATGACTGTGCGTCGCCCCGACGAGCGAACGCTTGTGATTCGACCCGAACGCGGTTACCTCGCCTGGGTATTCGACCGACTCTTCAGAGGTGAGAACCATCCCATGTTGTTGGGGGAGCGAGTCGAGTTGACGGGTATGACTGTTGAGGTAACAGCGCTGACCGTCGACGGTCGGCCGGCTGAGGCCGCGTTTCGCTTTGCCGTCCCGCTGGAGGATCCTTCCCTGCGATGGCTTTACTGGAAGGATGGCGCGTTCGTGGCCTTTACCCTACCAGCTGTGGGCCAAGCGATCGAACTCCCGCCCGCGATACCTGCCCTGTGACGGGAATATAGCGTTCACATTCCCGAAACCTTCGCCGACGTTGTGCGTCTAAGCCTGTGGTTTGCTCAGGCGTGAATCAGCACACGGGCGGCGCCACGCGAGCGAGGAATGCGTGGAGGTTATAGTTATGACACGGCGAATGGTTCGCGTATGTATCTTCATGGTAACGGTTCTGGCGGCTGCGGGGGGCCTGGCGACCGCCCAGACGATTATCATCGATCCCAGACCGGTTCCACCGATATTCCCCCCACATCCGCGTCCACCACGTCTGCCGCGACTACGACCACCGCTGCCGCGACCGCGCCCACCGCAGCGAGACACGCCCCTCCAGGTCAAGAAACACGCCGTCGACGTCTCGATCGTCGACGGGGTGGCCGTCACCACGATCGATCAGGTCTTCTTCAACCAGCACGATCGGACCGTGGAGGGAACCTATATATTCCCGCTCGAAGACGGCGTGGCCATAAGCAAGTTCAGCATGTACGTCAACGGGCAGGAGATCGAGGGGAAGCTGCTTGGCGTCGAGGAGGCCCGGCGACAATATGAGTCCATTGTGGCGCGGATGCGCGACCCGGCCCTGCTCGAATACATCGGCACGCGGATGTTTCGAGCCCGCATTTTCCCCATCAACCCCAAAGGCGAAGCTCGCGTCAAGCTGTCCTACACGCAGATGCTCGCAACCGACGCCGGCCTCGTACGATACCGGTATCCGCTGAGCACCGACAAACACCTGGGCAGACCGGTTGAGACCGTCAGTGTCCTGGTGAACGTCGAGAGCAAGGTGCCGATCAAGAGTGTCTTTAGCCCGTCACACAAGCTTGCCGTCAGCCGGCCGTCCGATCACAAGATAAGTGCCAGCTATGAAGGCAACAACGTCTTCCCGAATAAGAACTTCGATCTCTACTACGCCCTGAGCGACAAGGAGTTCGGCATGACTGTGCTGACCTATCGGGAGAGCGGCCGGGACGGGTTCTTCCTCGTACGGATCGCACCGCCGGCCCGCACGAGTGCGGAGGACGTACTGCCCAAGGACATCAGTTTTGTGATCGACACGTCCGGCAGCATGGCCGGCGAGAAGATGGACCAGGCTCGCGCCGCTTTGAAGTTCTGCCTGGCGAATCTGAACAGACAGGATCGGTTTAACATCATTTCCTTCTCGCACGAGCCGACGACGTTCCGTGACGTGTTGGCCCCGGCAACAGCCGAAACCGTTGAGGAGGCCCGCCGCTTCGCCGATAAGCTGCGGGCCACAGGGGGCACCAACATCAATGACGCGCTCATAGCCGCGCTCAACTCATCGCTCCACGCGGAAACACCCAGGCCCTATCTGATCGTCTTTCTGACCGATGGTCAGCCGACCATCGGTGTTACTGATCCGGATGAGATTCTCAAGAACATCGCCGGAAGAAACAGTGGTCGCACCCGGCTATACGTGTTTGGTGTCGGCTATGACGTGAACACCACGCTGCTGGATTTGCTGGCCGAGCAGAACCGCGGGACGCGCGATTATGTCGAGCCGGGCGAAGACCTCGAGTTGAAGCTGTCGAGCTTCTACCGAAAGGTCTCGGAGCCGGTGCTTGGGGATCTGTTGCTGTCGTTTGGCGACTTGAAGGTATACGACATGTACCCGCCCAGGCTGGGCGATCTGTTTGCCGGCGGCGAGCTGGTCGTCACCGGACGTTACCAAGGCGAGGGCGCCAAGGCCGTTGAGCTGAACGGCACACGCCGGGGCACAAGGGAGCGGTTCGTCTACGAGACGATGTTCCCGGGCGAACAGCGCGCGCATGAGTTCCTGCCACGCCTATGGGCGACCCGCAAGGTCGGCTTCCTGCTCGACCAGATCCGCCTGCATGGTGAGAACAAGGAACTGAGAGACACCGTCGTTCAGCTTGCGAGCGAGTACGGGATCGTCACGCCATACACGGCCTATCTGATCACCGAACCGGGCAGCATCACCCGGCGCCCCGGTGGTCGTGGGCGCGTCCTGCGCGACGCTTTGCAGCAAGGCGCGCCGTTCGACAAGAACGACAAAGAGGCAGCCAGGTGGGCCTTTCTGCCACCAGGTGCCAACGGGGGCGGTGCTTCTGCGTCACCACACAGAAGAGGCGCGAAGGTCAAGGCCTCAAAGATTGCGCAAGCGCTTCGGCAGACGAATCATGCGGACATCGCTCTTCGGAGCCTGCAACTGGCTGAGCCCAAAAAAGGGGAGAGGGATCGCGAGTTGGTCACCCGCGTCGGCACGCGGACGTTCTATCGGGTCGGCGAACGCTGGATCGACGCCGACTACGACGACGAGGTCAGTACCGAGAAGGTCGAGCTGTTCTCGGAGGCCTATTTCGAGCTGATCCGCAAGTATCCCGAACTGGCCAAGTGCTTCGCCCTCGGCGAGTGGGTCGTTGCCGTGGTCGACGGCACCGCGTACGAAACGATCCCGCCGCCGAACGAGTAAGAACCTATCCCAATACCCTTGTGGCCAAAACCTTTGTGGGACCGGCTTTCCAGCCGGTCATCAGACGGTCCGAGGCGTCACTGGGCGCAAACCCTTGTAGCGCCACCCCTTGCGGACATGCCACCCGGCCGCAGTCCTGGAGGGACGAAAGATAATAGCCCAGGACGAAAGTCCTGGGAAAAGGACGGCATCTGAATCCCAAGCCCCGGAGGCCTGTCTGCGTGCGTACACGCACAGGCAGGGGCGGAAGAGAGTAGCCCAGGGCGCGAGCCCTGGGATGTGAGGCCGCCTGTGAACGGAAAGCCCCGTAGGGGCGACAGAGACGCCCGCGGTGTCGAAATCTGTCTTCCGCCCCTACGGGGCTGAGTTCCGCCTAATGCCCGCATCGAGGAACACGCAACATCGCCCCCGCACATCTGAAGACGAACCCCACCCGGCCAAGCCGCCAGTGCCACCCGCCGTCCGCCCGTCGCCCGTCTCCCCGTTCGCGCGGGTGCCACTGGTGGCTTGTCCACCAGTGACGTTGACAAGGTGATTCACCTGGCATCACCATCGCTGTAAGACCCGTGTCACCTGCACTTCAACCGAGATACTAGAGCCAGCACACCGAGCTAGCCTACCCCGGTCCCCTGCCCGGCTTAACGCCACGATGCTTGCGACGGGCAACAGCTCGAGCCCTTCCCGAGCACGAGAGGGAAGGCCCGATCACCCGCTTATCCTGCGCGCGTTCCCATGAGAGGGTGCGGCTTTGAGACGTCACAAAACCCTTCCAATCCGACTTTCAATACCAAGGCTGTCACGTAAACAGCAATGCTGTAAACACCGATCTTCCAGCCAAGCAACGTCGAGGCGACAGCTCCAGCCAAGACGTGGGTGTTGAGTGCCTTCTCCATCCCCTTTGTCCAGACCTGGTACACTTCACTTTCTGGATCACAGATTGCGCGCCACGCACGGCGCCGAATCGCAGAGAAGATTGTCTTTCCATGCTCGACGTCTCCTGCAAGCGTCTCAGGGCTTGGCAAGGCCTTCAGTTCGTCCTTGGTGAGCAGTTTCTGACAATGTGAACGGACCTCCAACAACTGTTTCATTTTTTGTAGGGGAACCACTTGCCCAAGGGACCGGTAAATTTCATGCTCGTCGACCTGACGGACGAGCGTTCCCGCCTTCTCTTGTACAGTTGCCGGGTCAAGCTCATCATTCCCAACCCCCTTAAGAGCAATGACGACGGCTTCCTCGTCAAAACGCGTCAGTATACTGCGGCGGAACGCCTGCTGCTGAGCGGATGATTTGATGTTCCGCAGCCTCTTTACGGTTTCGGATATGTAGTCTTCTGCTTCCTCGATCCTGTTGCCACGAATCAGGCATATAGCCAACAGAGCCGTTGCCTCAAGGTAAACACGCGTGTTGGGACCGACTTTCCTGCGGACCCCAATGAAACCGGGCTCGGCGATGACCAGGCTTCCCGCTTCCATCTTCGCCTCGAAGAACCAGTTCTTCGCGCGCATGAGGCGAGCGGTATGGCCTGTCGGGGCTAGCAGGTCTTGGATGTCACTTACTATCCTCTGCGCTGCCACACAGTCGCCCCGTGCGACGGCAGCTCGCAGCGCGGGCTCCAGCGTCTGCAACCTTGTCTTCTGCGTCGGTGTTAGTCTCGGGGGGTGCGGCACTGCCCTACCTTTCCGGTCCTTTCCGCACTCTTTGACAGCTCCTGCATCGGCTGGGGCTATATCCACAACGTCCGTTCCGATAGAAAACACCCCGTCGGTGGAGTGGGGAGCACCGGCGGGGTGGGTATTGTGAGCGGTCGGGTTGCGGCCAACCGCGCGTCGTTATCGATTGGGATGGAGTGTTTACAAACGTTGCCACGACCTCCAATGTCGTACCGGCAACTGCTCGGAAAGCAGTGCTCCACTCGACTCCTTCGAATCACTGCTTAAAAAGCAGTGCCACACTCGCTATTCGCCATTCGCTATTCACAATTCGCAATTCGCTGAACGTCCGCGCGGGCTAAAGCCCGCGGCTC
>JBARRC010000427.1:0-7206 GCA_049644045.1 Phycisphaerae bacterium | reverse complement strand
GGAGGGGAGGCTACAGTCGGCGTGACGGCGTTGATCCCCAACCGGTTCCTGTTCCACTTCGAGTTTCCGCTGCATTACCGGTCCAGGCCGCCGGTGATCGATGGGCACGTCGACGATTGGACGGATGACGACCTCCTGCCGAAGCTCGGAGAACTCGACGGGCTCGGCGAGTTCGCGGATGTATGGGTTTGCTGGAATGAAGCCGGTCTGTGGGTGGCCTGTCGGGTGGTGGACAAGCGGCAGCCGCTGCGATGTGACCCCCGCACATTCTGGACCGGTGACAACCTTCGACTCTGCACCGACATGCGCGACGCCCGGGCCAACAAACGCGCGACGCGGTTCTGTCAACAGTTCTACTTTCTTCCTACCGGTGGCGGGCTGACAAAGAAGGAGCCGGTTGCGGGGGTCAACAAGATCAGGCGCGCCCGCGAGGATGCCCCGCCGATCCCGGCTGGGCGGATCGCCGTCGCTTCGCACGTGACCGGGACGGGATATACGTTGGAGGCGTACGTCCCGGCCGAGTGTCTCAGTGGGTTCGATCCGACGGAACACCCGCGGATCGGCTTCTACTACATGCTTGAGGACGGCGACCACGGCCAGCAGTACCTGACGGTGGGCGACGATTTATACTGGTACGTCGATCCGTCGACGTGGGCGACAGCCGTCTTGAGACGTCAAAACGTCAAAACGTCAAAAAGTCGAAAACGAAGGGCTGACGGCTGATCGCTTATCGCTGATTATGGATTGTTGACGGCTGGGATTGGAGTATAATCCCTGCTCACGGGTTCGCGCGGCGGGCTTTCCGGCGCAACGCCGGCGTCTTACGTTACTTTGGAGCTTTTGCAAGATGCTTGATATCGGTGGATTTTTGACATCGACGGAGTTTCTGGCTCAGATTGCGTCCATCATTGTGGCCGTTTTCACGGCCCTGATCGGGAATCTGATTGGGAGTCTGTTCGGGACCATGTAGCGTCACCTCTTTTGGGTGGCGTAGTCAGGGTTCGCCCCCCTGCTGGGATGAAGATTCCAAACGCACACGAATCTTCTTGACTCCGGATGCCGATGTGATATATTAAACTGAGGGTGTGATTCGGGGTGGGAGCGCATTTCCGGATCACAGCTATGTGGTTGTCCTGGCGGGACAAAGCTTGATGACGCATGCAATATGTTAGTTTGTGGCTTCGCGTATGGCGCTGATGGCCTGGGCGAGGACCTTGCATGTGTCATGGGGCTTTGTTCCGTTTGCTGTTTAGCTGCCCGGCCCACGATCAAGCCGGCGGCTGGTTCTTGTTCGGAGATCGCTTCTGAAAGTAAGATTGCCTGACGGCGATACGCTGGAAGTCGCAAAGGGTTCGACGACGGCTGATGTGGCCACCATGATCGGTCCGGGCTTGGCGCGCTCGGCGGTTGCCGGTCGCGTGGCTCGTGACAACGGTAGTGAGATTGTCGATCTTTCGCAGCCACTTCCGGACAACTGCGATCTGACGATTCTCACCGCCTCGGACGATCATCCCGACAGCCTGCACGTGCTGCGCCACAGCGCTGCGCATGTCATGGCGGAGGCGATCTGCAAGCTCTTTCCGGAAACGAAGCTGGTCTACGGCCCACCGCTCGAGGATGGGTTCTATTACGACATTGATCTGCCGCGCTCGATCACCCCGGATGACTTCCCGCACATCGAAGCGGAAATGGCCCGCATCATTAAGGAGGATCGTCCGTTCCGCCGCTGCGAGCTGCCCCGCGAAGAAGGGATGAGCAAGCTTCGAGACGAGGGCAGCCGGTACAAGATCGACAACGCCGAGCGAGCCGAAGGGGATTCGCTCAGCTTTTATGTGACCGGCGACCCGCGCAACGACGATTTCGAGGACCTTTGCCGCGGTCCACACCTTCCGAGGACCGGACTGATCAAGGCGTTCAAAATCCGCCAGGTGAGCCGCTCGTTCTACCGCGGGGACATAAGCGATCAGCCTCTTCAGCGGGTCTACGGGATCGCGTTTTTCAAGAAATCTTCGCTGGATGAATACCTCAAGCAACTTGAAGAGGCCAAACGCCGCGACCATCGGGTGATCGGGAAGGAACTCGACCTGTTCACCATCAGCGAGCAGGTCGGCAGCGGCTTGGTGCTCTGGACGCCGAAGGGCACGATCATTCGAACCGAGCTTCAAAACTTTATGACAGAGGAGATCGTGAAGCTCGGCTATGACCTCGTGGTCACGCCGCACATAGGCCAGCTTGGTTTGTACCAGACCAGCGGCCATTACCCCTACTATGAGGAGTCGCAATACCCTGCCATGTTCGAGACGGACCGGGGTAAGGCGATCCAGGCCACGCTGCAGCTTGCTCACCGCGTTCGCGCCCGCGGAGCTGCGTCGAGCGCAAAGGAGCAGGCGGCCGTGGTGGCGATGGTGACTGCCGTGCAAGAGGCGTGGGGGTCGATCGAAGGCCTCCGTGTCGATGCGCCACTGGATGAACTGATCGAGAAGTTGTACGCAGCCGTCGCGAATGAGCCGGGCTATCTCCTCAAGCCGATGAACTGCCCGCATCACATTCAGATTTACGCGTCGCGGCCTCGCAGCTATCGCGAGCTTCCGATCCGGCTGGCTGAGTATGGCATGGTCTATCGCTACGAGCAGAGCGGTGAGATTGCCGGGATGATGCGTGTCCGCGGGTTCACTCAGGATGACGCGCATCTGTTCTGCACGGTGGACCAGCTCCCCGCAGAGCTGATGACGACGGTCAAGTTGACGCGCAACATGCTTGAAGCGGTGGGGCTGACGGACTACCGTGTGCGTCTGAGCATGCGCGATGCGTCGAGCGACAAGTACGTCGGATCACCGGAGAACTGGAGTAAGGCCGAAGCGGCGATTCGGGCCGCGGTTGAAGAAAGCGGCGTCGAATACACCGAGGAGATGGGGGAGGCAACCTTCTACGGACCCAAGATCGATTTTGTGGTCAAGGACTGCATCGGCCGGAGCTGGCAGCTTGGTACGGTCCAAGTTGATTACAACCTGCCGGAGCGGTTCGACCTGACCTACATCGGCCCTGACAACGCACCCCATAGGCCGATTATGATCCACCGGACCCCGTTTGGCAGCATGGAGCGCTTCGTCGGGATTCTCATCGAACATTTCGCCGGCGCGTTTCCGCTCTGGCTGTCGCCGGTGCAGGTCGGTGTGGTCACCGTCAGCGAGAAGAGCGAGACGTATGGCCGGGCGGTGTTTGACGCGTTGAAAGGCACCGGCCTTCGCGCGGAGCTGGACGTCAGCAGCGAGAAGATCGGCCCGAAGAAGCATCGGTTCCGCTCCGCAAAGGTCAACTACATTCTGGTGGTGGGCGAGAAGGAAGCGGCCGAAGGCGCTGTCAATGTCAATGATCGTGACGGGCACACGATCGGGAATATGACGTTGGAGCGGTTCATCGAATCCTGTCGTGCGGAGATTAAGAGCAAGGGGCGCAGCGGCGTTGCTGCGCAATAGATGATGGGCGGCTCGACGAGATGGCAAGGCGTGTCTGCGAAATCGGCGCAGCGGCGTTGCTGCGCAATAGATGATGGGCGGACCACGGGGTCAACGCATCGTGGTCTGGCAGATGCCGATCCGTGCGTCCGTCCGGGTCTTTTTTGAAAGGTAGCAGGCTATCGCGAAAGCACTTCGTCTCAACGATCAAATCCGGATATCACCCGTTCGGGTGATCGATCAGGACCAGCAGCAGCTCGGCGTCATTCCGGTCGCGGAAGCGCAGAGGCTTGCGCGGGAGGGGGGGTTCGACCTCGTCGAGGTGTCGCCCATGGAGCGGCCGCCGGTCTGCCGCATCATGGACTATGGCAAGTACAAGTATGAGCGCAAGAAGCGCCAAAAGACCGCCCAAGGCGGACACGTTGTCGTCCTGAAGGAAATCCGCCTGCGCCCCAAGACCGATACCCACGATCGCGAGGTCAAGATGAAACGCGCTCTGGATTTCCTCGGCAACGGGAACAAGGTGCAGTTCACCATGCTCTTTAGAGGGCGTGAGCGTGTGCACAGGGGTCGCGCCACGGACATTTTCCAAGGCATCCTCAACGAACTCGGCGAAACGGTGAAAGTGGAGCGATACCCCGCCATGGAAGGACGCAGGATGACGATGGTGGTTTCGCCCGTCAAACCGTGATCGCAGGCCGACAACGATCGTTGATCCAGTAACGAATCGCCAATGGAAGGGGAACGCGGCGTCGGCGATGTCGCATTCATCCGGCAGGCTGTTGGTGTTGCAGTCGGGGCCGCCATCCCGACGAGTCGTACATATTGAACATGTAGAGTTCAGATTGTACGAGGTTCAACTTGATCGCCAGACATCTAGCCAAGACGCTCAAGGCCGTAGCCAAAAGGTACGGCGTGGTTACGGTTATTGCCTGGTCCGACCGGACGTGACCAATCGCTACGGCTTACCGCTCACACACCGCCTCGTCCGTCATCCGCCCATCCGACATGTTCAGGATGCGCCCGGCGCGGCACGGCTGAAGATGAACTTCCCGAAGGTACTGGCCGAGCACCCCCGCATGATGCAGCGCCTCGGCCGGATCGGGCACGGCTATCGGTCATAGCCGGCCAACCGGATTGCCCGCGCGAGGAAGATCATTGATGCAGTCGGAGGCGAACCGCACCACGCTCGGTCGCCGGGCGTTTTGGTGTCGGGTGACTACTTGCAACGTTTCAGGATTGGCTTGGGCTTAGACCGCTTATGGAGTTTAACCGGTACGCTTTTGGGTCCGGGCTTTCCTGTCCGCTCAGGGCGACATTTGGTTTTTGCCATCATTCATTCCTTCAAATCGAACACGGTGCGTCGCGTAGATGACGTATCCTCATCACCTACCCGATACTAGCCCTGGGAGGTCCTCAAGTCAAGACCTCAAGATATTGCGGGGGTGTGACCATGTTTTGTGGCATCGTGTCATCCTGTTGTCCTACTGAGATCGTAGCGGCCTGCGTCCTCGCAGGCCGTTTTCCCGGGCAAGTGCTATTGCGTAAGACGGCCGGCGGGGACGCCGGCCGCTACAGAGCGACACGAATTATTCGCATGTGCCACAGAGAATGGCCGCACCCTCCACCCCAGCGCATTGACCGGCGTTCCGCGCTGAGGGGGGCGCCTGCGGCCCTTTAGAGTCCGATAAGCTCGGGCTGGGCGTTGCGTGGCAACCGGCGTCCTCTGAAATCGACTCGCCGAGTCTTCCGCAACCCAAGTAGAGGGGCGCAAAGAGACGACGATGTCGATGTCGATCGAGAAGGCGTTGCTGGGCAAAGCCCGGCCGTACATGCTGGCCGCTCCGCTCCCGTTATGATACTTAGCTAACATACGTGTGGACGGAATGATACTTTGCCCGCCAAAAGTATAATAACGGGTGCCGGCTCAGCGTACCACATCTCCCGTGGCCTTGACTATCGGCCTGTCTCTGACCACCATCCTGTCCCAGTAACGAGACATACCCCTCTTCGCCGACCCAGGGCAGGGAGAATCTTGATCCTGTCGGATGGGGCGATAAACCGGAATCCGGAGATGCCCTTTATTTCTCCGAATGGTCCGACGAGCCGTCGCGGTAACCTTCCGGTGGTGTAACGTACGTCACGTACCGAGTTGTGTGGAATGGTCTGGTCGTGCGGGCCTCGCCAAGTATGAGCGCCAGCACCGTTCGCAACAAGACTCCGAGGTCCATCGCCAGGCTGTATCGCCTTACGTACGCGATGTCGAATAGGATCCGCTCGTCCCACGGCACGGAGGTGTTACCGTTGACTTGGGCAAGCCCGGTAATCCCGGGCCGAGCCAGCAACCGCTGCCGGCGGAAATCGTCATAGGCCTCCACCTGATCCGGCAGCGTCGGGCGTGGACCCACGAGGGACATCTCGCCTGTCAGAACGTGCGCGATCTGCGGCAATTCGTCGATCTTGAGCCGTCGCAACAACCGACCGACGGGGGTGATGTCGGGATGATCGAGGGGAACGAGCTCTTTGGGATCGGGCCTGCGATCAGCACGCATCGTCCGGAATTTCCGCACCTGGAATATTACACCGTTTCTCCCCACTCGCTTCTGTGCGAAAAACAGCGGGCCACGACTGGTGAGCTTGACGAAAAACGCCGCAAGAAGAAGCACAGGCGACAAGAGCAGCAGCAGCACGCTTGCCGCGACCACGTCGAACGCGCGTTTACCGCCGCGAGCCCAGAGGGTCCTCGATACAAGTGTTGATTCGGTGCTCATTTTCGAGACCATCCTCCGAGCTGCAGGATTTAGCCTGCGCACCCGCCGCGTTTTTAGGAGCCGCAGGCTTTAGCCTGCGCGGTCTTGCAAGATCAGTTGTGCCCGGCCGACGAGCGGACATCCGCGCGGGCTAAAGCCCGCGGCTCGCTTGAATCACGACCTGTCATCACGATGAGAAGATACCGTGTGAGCGGGCGATCCACCATCCGCACGATGGTGGACACCGAAGCCGATTGACGGTTGATCGGGCCTCGCTACACTGCGGGTTGAGTGAGTCCGGATGACGTGGTCGGCGTGGCGGCGTCTCGGGCTCCGGTAATCCCGCTACACTTGGACATTTTACGGAGAGGTTCGATGAAAGGATTCCGCCTTGTGCGTGTCATGAAGTTGCTGGCGCCCGGTGCGATTCTGCTCCAGGTCGGTGGGTGTGACCTGGCGACGCTCAATGAATTCGTCCAGACGGTCTTACTGGGCGTCACCGCTGCTGGCAGCATCGCCATCCTGCAGAATATCTGAACGGCCTTACGCGAATGTGCGACGTTTTACCGAGCCCCAAACGCGAGCGTGGGGTTCTTGACCGGTCGCTCGGATCAGCGCCGCTAGGTCGTACACAATAGTAGGAGTGTGCCCTACCCTTCGCCCTCGGCACGCGTACGTCACCATACCACCGCTCTGGGCGAAGGGTGAGGGACTGATTGAGCGATGCGCGTGCCTTGTACCTGTCCGTCCCCCCACCCATCCCGGCGACGCGCCGAGAGGGTTGTTCGGACCAACGAAAAATCGAAAATCGGGGGACAAAACCGGGGGACACCATACCTATTTCTTGACACACTCGGCGTGGTGGTTTGAGGGGTAGGCATGGCGCGAGTCGCACGAGTTGTCGCTCGCGGAATTCCCCATCATGTTACGCAGCGCGGCAATCGCAGATGACCGTGCGCTATCCCGCAACATCTGATTCGAGCCGGGAGCGCAAGCGACCG
>JBARRC010000426.1:0-2212 GCA_049644045.1 Phycisphaerae bacterium | reverse complement strand
GCGCGAGAGGCAGCCACCGGGGTTTCTCACGCTCCAGGTTGACGACGTGGATGAGAACGGCAGGGTGCAGCTCATGAGGAATATCGACCCCCGCGATGTGCCGAGCCCGGTTGCGAATCCCCTTTGCGGGTCCGTCGTCGTGATCCAGGTGGATGGTGTGCTGACGGTGCCCTTTTTTACCGACGTCCCAAGCTACGACCGCGAAGATGAAGCGACGGAAGCGGGGATCGGCGGGAGGTTCAAATTCCTCGTGTCCGTCCAATAGGGCGCACGCCCGTTGTATGCAGTACCCCTCAGGCGGAGAATGACAAAAGTGCGAAGCGATGTAGCGGCGCGAATCGGTTTAGCAATGCTCCTCAGCCTCGGGCTGCCGGCGACCGGATGCGGCCTCAGCGCCGGAATCTTCAATCCGGCTTTCATTAACACACTCGTCGGCGGTCAGGTGCCGGTCACACCAGGCCCGGGTGCTGCCTTCATACTGGTTCGCTGCATCAACGAGACGGGCGAAGCCGCACGGTTCATTCTCACCATCCAGCGAGATGAACTCACCCTCAACGACGACGGGACCTACCGCATCGATCCTGATACCGGCGAGTTCATCACTGTGTCGGTGAGGGAGAGGTATGAGCCACAGACTACGGCTGATGGCTTGGGCAGGGAGATCGGCATGCTGTTCCCCTGTGGGGAGTCACCGGTCACGCACATCGGGCTCGGCAAGAACCTCCTGCCCACGGATACGGCCGTCTTCGTGGGTGGTGAAGGGGTAGGCGGCGCCGCCGGATTCGGTGTGGCTGCCGGCAATCTGTATCCCTTGCAGTTCGACGAGGCCGGCGGCAACTTCAACTGCGGCGATACGGTCATCTTCAGGGCGTTCCGCAGCAGCGGCGTCGCCGGCGGCGTTGGGCTACAGTCGTTCCTCCTGCCCGGCTCACAGCAGCCGTCGATTTTCACAGGCCCGAGCACCTTCGTGAACCTCGAGGAGCTCATCGAGTCGCAGATCCGCGAGGAGGAGCCCTAGCAACCGATCCGAACCGCGACCGTAAGGAAGCGGCCGACATGCCGAACCGCGACCGTAAGGAAGCGGCTGGCGGACGGATGAAGGATGAAGGATGAAGCTCGTACCACCGTGCGTCGATGTAAGCTGGCGATGACCCTCGCAGCCGCGTTGACGGGCGGCTCCATGCTGAGCACCTGTCAAACACGTATCAAGGATGCTGTGATCGACGGTTCCAAGGACTACCTCTTTAACACCCTTCTCAATCCCATGACCATCGCAGGGCTTATCTCCAATGATGGAGACGGCACGGAGGAGGAGTAGAAACGCGGGCGGGTGCTCCGTTCCAAGAGACGCGCGGGTCGCGCACTGAGTACACCGGTTTTGCACTGGGGGTATTACGTGAGAACGTGCTGAAACGCTGAAACCGCGCGCTCGATACCCTTGCGTGAGACATCCAGATGCGTCACGGCTCGAGCGCGTTGTGGGGCGACGGGCAGCATCCACACGCCGCGTTCATGCATGGTCTTGCACAAAGACTCTGCGGTGCCCGTCGCTTCAGCCACATCGATGTAGACAATGTTCGTCTCTACGGTGTTGGGATCAATCGAGATGCCCGGCATACTTGCCAGTGCCGTCGCGAGTCGCTTCGCATTCGCGTGATCCTCCGCCAGTCGATCGACGTTGTGTTCCAGCGCATACAAGGCCCCCGCCGCGATGATCCCGGCCTGTCGCATCCCACCGCCGAACATCTTGCGGAACCGGTGGACGCGTTTGATGGTCTCGGCGGTGCCCGCAACAGCCGACCCGACCGGCGCGCCGAGCCCCTTTGAAAAGCAGATCGAGACGGTGTCGAAGTACCTCGTGTACTCGGGCGGCGAATGGCCTGTCGCGACGCAGGCGTTCATCAGCCTGGCCCCGTCCAAGTGCATCTTCAGCCCGAACTCGTCCGCAACCTCCCGAATGGCCGCGATGCGCTCGATCGGCCAGATGCTACCGCCCCCGCGGTTGTGCGTGTTCTCCACCACGATAAGGGCCGACTGGGGAAAGTGAGAGTCGGTCGGGCGTACGGCCGCCCGCACGTCCTCGGCGCGAAAAAGCCCACGATCGCCGCTCAGCAAACGCAGTGAGCAACCGGACAGCCCGGCCGGTGCTCCGGCTTCATAGTGGTAAAGATGGCTGTCGGCGTGCGCGATGATTTCATCGCCCGGTTGGGTC
>JBARRC010000425.1:0-2376 GCA_049644045.1 Phycisphaerae bacterium | reverse complement strand
GCATGAAGGGGGTGGGGCAGGGGACCTCTATCTGCGTCGCCATTACTACAAGTTGCGCATGAGCGATGATAGTCTCTGGACGGTCTACTTCGTGCGCCAGACGCCGCGGTCCGGAAACCCCAAGCACCGATGGTTCTTATACGCCCGCAAAGAGGTTTCCGACTAATACCACTGTGTCGCTGCCTCGCTCAGAAACTCGTATTGCTCGTTGGTGAGAAACACGTGACCCGTGTCAGCGATGCTTCTAAGCATACGTTTGTAGTAACCGGTACAGATCTTAAAAAGGTGTCGAGGCTCGGCAAAGACATCTATCGTTCCGCTTCGGAAGGGATCGCCATGTGCCCAGGCACTACACGCGGCATAAAGCACGCGATATTCACCACCGTAGCCCAACTCTTCGGCGAGCTCCTTGATTCGTTTCCCGTACCAGTTGTTTGAGACCTTCTTCTTTCCCTTACTTGTTTTGTGCTCAAACATCGGGCGTACCCGCTGGTACTCTTGTCTGATGCGCTGCTCTCCCTCCGCCCGCAGGGGAGATGCGGCGATGCGTTGAGTGATATAGCCGGTCGGGTTTTGGACGATTGCCATCGTGTACCGATATTGCGTTACATGCTGAAATTCCTGATAGAGCTTCGCCCGGTGCTCCGGCTCCTTTAGGAGGTATTCCAACTGCAGAAAGAGCTCAAACATCGTGCGAATAAGGAGCGGGCCCGAATACGCTCGGTGGAGCTTCAGCAAGCCAAACGCACCGGCGTACACCTGTCCCATACGGTTCACGAATCCTGCGATGACTTTCGGGGCGGGGTCGGGGAAACCGATCTGCTCCCATCGCTCCAGAATGTGATTCTCGATTCCCACGAGAAACTCGTAGCTCCAGCGGTCCTCCGCGCAGAGCCACGGGGGCGTGATTCGCGTCTCGGTGAGGCTTGCATCGAAATCGATCTGTAGGTGATCGAACACGTCGAGCCGCCCGAGAAGGTTCGGGACATTCTCCACCGTGGCGATTGCGTAACGAACTGTGTATCGGATGGTCTCCGCGAAGACGGACTCGATCGAATGGACGTAGGCGACAGTTGGCGGGGCGCCTACGCTGCTGAGTTCAACCCGGTCACCGGATTCGAGATCAAGTTTGAGCAGGTCTGCAACCGACCGGGCAAGTAGCGATACCACTGCGCCCGAATCAACCTGCAGCGCGAGCGCGTGAAGCTTGCCGTCGTTGCCTTGGAGTTGGATGTGTGCGAGCGGTACCCAGACCTCACCGAAATGCTTCGTGGGAAGGCGACGCCATCTATGAACGCTCATAAATCGCGTCCACCTCAGCGTTGACGTGTTCAAGAATGAACTCGCCCTCCGGAACCTTCTCGGCGGCCTGCTGCGCGGCTTCGGGCGCGGTGTCGCCGATGCCCACTACCTTACCATCGGCCACCGCGATCCACTTGCCGGCGTAGTCGCGGATCAACTCCGCACCGTGCTCGGTTAGCCATGCAAAATCCTTGTCTTTCATGCCAGTTATTATACGCCTACGCGTCGGCAACAGCAAAGGTGCGCTGCCCATCTGTGGAGTTTTCCTCCCCTGTGGGGCTTCCTCTCCCTGCCGGGCGCCTTGTGGGCCTCCAGCTTTTTGCTATTCTTGGCTTACCGTTCGGCATTTTAGACTCGTACAGGGAGCTTCGTCATGCTTCGCGACCAATACCCCTATTATCTCGCCAACAACCCGGTCCAGCCCAACACCGATCTGGTGGTCACCAACAAGTATACCGGCGAGCCTGCTTGCCGCGTGGCGCTTGCCGATCCGAAGGCGATCGACGCAGCCATCGCTGCGGCTGTCAAGGCGTTCGAGCAAACCCGCAAGATAGCCGCCTACCAGCGTCAGGCCATTCTCAATCACGTGGTCGAGCGTGTCACGCAGCGGCACGAGGAACTCGCCGAGGCGCTTCGCATCGAGGCGGGAAAGCCGATCCGCGACGCCCGCTGTGAGGTAACGCGGCTGGTGGACACGTTCCGCGTTGCGGCTGAGGAATCCGTCCGCGTCACAGGCGAGTACATACCGCTTGACATCAGTCAGCGTGCGGAGGGGTATGAAGGCATCTGGCGGCGGTTCCCGATCGGGCCGTGCAGCTTCATCTCGCCATTCAACTTTCCGCTAAACCTGGTTGCGCACAAGGTTGCGCCGGCCATCGCCGTAGGTTGCCCGTTCATCCTGAAGCCGGCCAGTTGGACGCCGATCGGCGCGCTGATCCTCGGTGAGATTCTGGCGGAGACGGACCTTCCCGAAGGGGCGTTCAGCATTCTGCCCTGCTCGCGACACGGGGCGGACCTGTTTACCACCGACGAGCGGCTCAAGCTGCTCAGCTTCACCGGCTCGCCGGAGGTGGG
>JBARRC010000424.1:0-5202 GCA_049644045.1 Phycisphaerae bacterium | reverse complement strand
CCCGCCACCGGAATTCCACACCTGGAACGTCAAGCTGTCGGTCGTCGACGCGAAGTTCAGAGTCGTCGGGCTCGCTGACAAGGCTGCCGGCTCGCAGCCGTCTGGCGTGCCATCCCCATCGCTGTCAATCCTGTCGTCGGACCCCGGGCACACGTCGCAGCCGTCCGGGACGTCATCGCCGTCTGCGTCAGCGGTGTCATCAAAACCGGGGCACTGATCGTCGCAGTCGCCCACACCGTCTCCATCAGAGTCGATGTCGCAAGGATCAGGCGGCTGAGTTCCCGTGGCCAAGGCTTGGATTGAATCCTGTGTCAAGGCTCGACCCCAGACAGCGACCTCATCCAAGCCGCCAACAAACGACCTGCCTATCCGGGGGCTATCGCCGATACCGTTGCCCACACTACCCGTTCCCCAGCCGGTTTCGCCGTCGACCTCACCATTGACATAGATCCGGCCGGCCACGCCGGTGCTCGCACCCGAATCGAACACGACCCCTATGTGATACCATTGGTCGGCTTGCCAGGTAGTGGTGTTGCTGTCGAGGGCAAAAACCACCGATCCGTTATTCCACAGCTCCGCTCGGATCACATCGTCGCTATTCCTAAACATCAGGGAGTAACCCGTCCGCGGCGAGCTGCCTGCAGAGGTATCGATGATGTTCGGATAGGCAGATGCAGGATCCAACGTATCCAGCCGGACCCAAGCGGCCAGGGTGAACTGGTCGGTCACCGCCAAACCGGAAGTGTTCCCTAGCTCAACATAGCTTTCCCCGTCAAAGGATGCCGCTTGGCCGACAGGCCCACTGTCGACGTACGCTTCGATCCCAATCCAGGTTCCATGGACGTCATTTCCTGATGAATCCAGGGCGTTCCCGTTGAAATGGAGGAAAAGTAGCGAATCCGATGGGGCCTCGACATCGCAGGCGTCACCAATACCGTCACCGTCACTGTCGGCCTGATCAGCATTGACATCCTGTGGGCAGTTGTCGACGTCGCCACATGCACCGTCGCCGTCCGCATCATTGTCCGGATCATTCGGGCATCCGTCGCAAGGGTTTCCCAGGCCGTCGTTGTCATCGTCCTGTTGCGTGCGATTGGAATGGTTTGGGCAATTGTCGACCTCGCGACAGATGGTGTCCCCGTCTGCGTCGTCGCATGGTTTCGTATCACGGTCCCCAATATGATCCGATGCATCGTCGCGGGATACGATCACTCGAACTTCATCCGACGCGGCTAACTCGTTCTCAAGGACAGTCAACTCGAAACAAAGAGTATCGGTCTCCCCTTGAATTGCCGGAGCTTCGAACGCTGCAATAGCCTGGCTGGCGTTGATCAGTGTGACTTGCGGGCCGCATGTCTGGTTCCATCGATACCTTAGCCCCCCAACAGCCGATCCCTTGGAACTGCTCCCGTCAAGGGTGACAAGGTCCCCGGCTGTGACTTCCTGCTGCTCGCCGGCTCTGGCCTCCGGTCCCGCACTTACTGTGTCGATAATATTCAACACGTCCACTGCAACTGATGCCTCTGTGCTCTGCTCACCGTCACCGACGGTGAGACTAAAAACCAAACGTACATCTTCGTCAATGGTGGGGGCAATGAAGCTTGCCACAGGTGCGGACGCATCGAGCAACTGGACCCTGTTGCCGGTAATCTGCGACCACTCAAACGTAGGCTCAGTGCCATCGGGGTTATAGCTCTCAGTCCCATTCAGATAGAGCTGCTCGTTCTCGTACACGTCCAACACTTGCTCGCCCCTGGCATCCCGGTCGACAACTCGACCGTCTTTGGATACGGCGAATGCCACAGCGATAGGTGCTTGATTGGGGAAATCGACTTCAAGATCCAGAGTTAAGGTAAAGGCTACCTTACCCTTCGCATCAATAGCGCGGACAAGTATTACGTAGGTTCCGCGCTCAGCGAAAATATGGGACACGGCGACGCCCTCGTATACCTCGCCGGCAACATCCCACTCGAAGCGCAGGTCGCTGTCCCTTGGCTGGCGTTGGGATTTGAGTGTAAGTGTCCATTTGCCTTCCTGGCTATCGATCTTGGTAGCTACGATCTCGTAGCTTTGGTCTTGCACGTCCGCGGCCGGAAACAGCGTTCCCGAGTCGGTGTTCGCGCCGTCTTGTCGGCGCCCAGTCACACCACAACCGCTGAGGCATGCAAATGCAAACGTGTAACCGATAACTACAACGGTGGTACACCGGCGTTGGAATACTGCACAAGTTCCGCTAGACATGGCAACTCCCCCTCATTCCCTCATTTGCCAGACTTACCCAGGCTACCTAGGGGGAATTATACGATTCGTTTTGGCAAAAAACTGCCTCGTCGTGGCACTTGCATTATCGGTCCCCCTCAGGTCCTTCTTACGGGTGTCGATATTCTGACACCAGGCATGGTAGTCTATGCCGACACTCCGTTGTCACTTCCGCGGTTCTTATCGGCCTTAGCGCTTATTAGGCAAACCGCGCCACGTCGTTGCAGGCATCATACTGCCACCGGTGCCGGCCTCAAGTGGGCCGGAGGAAACTATGTGGAGAAAGTCCGGTGAGGACATAGACACTGCGCGCCGTTAGTCTAATAGCGATCCACGACGCGGCGGACGTGCCAGGGACCAGGACCTGTGTCCCTCAACAGGTGTGCTTGCTGGAATTCAGTCCAAACGGAAACGGATCTGTCCTGGGTATGGGCCAAATACCTGAACAATCGTGGCACGATGCCCCATATCACACCTGGGAAAGCCCCTGACAATCAGTCAGTGGCTTGAGCAGCTCTGCGTCTAAAGCATAACTGAAAGGTCCAGGTGTCCTTCCCTCGCGCGCTGCAATTACGGGACGCGTGGTATGTAGTGACACCGGTCGCAGGCGGTGATGGGTCCCAGGAACAGTCTCTAACAAAGCCTCCTCGCAGAACAATCTCTTGGATCTCGGCCAGCGTTAGTTTGACCGCGCGAGCCTGGTCGAGACGATCCGACAGGTAGGTCTGGAAGTTCTTGAACCCGAGGGTTCGGCAGGCCAATGACTCCTGGATGAGAGATCACTTGAGGTTGTTGTGAATCAGTGAGCAAGTAATGATCGTGAACGTCGATCATGTTCCGCAGGCTTGTTGGGCGTGGCGGCACACTGCGCTGGACCCAAAGTCATAGCCCCGCTATAGTGGTTCTCGTGTACTTGTCCTTGGAGAGCAACCGGAATCGGCAAACGAGCGCCGTACGAAACGAAGCCATTTGACGGCCATAGCGTCATTGTTTTGGGTAAGGCTTTCCCAGCACCGGGAAGACATCGTATCGTGAACGTACTCGGTATCTCGTGCTACTACCACGACGCTGGTGCAGCCCTGGTGCAGGACGGGCAGTTGATCGCCGCCGCTGAGGAGGAGCGTTTCAATCGCCAGAAGCATTACAGCGGCTTTCCAGAGCAAGCAATTGCCTACTGCCTGCGGGAAGCGGGGATCACCGTCGACGAGGTCGACTTCATCGGCTTCTACGAGAAGCCGTTGGTCAAGTTCAACCGTATCTTGGAAACGATCCTGGCCTATTGGCCGGTGACGTACCGCCCGTGGCTGAAAGCCATGCCGCTTTGGCTGGGCCACCGCCTGCGGATCGGCCGGGAGATCCAAGAGAAGCTCAATACGGAAAAAGATATCCTGTACTGCCAGCACCACCTGGCCCACGCTGCGAGTGCCTTTCTTGTATCACCCTTTCAGGAAGCGGCGATTATCACCGCTGACGGGGTTGGCGAGTGGACGACCACGAGCTGGGGCGTGGGTCGGGGTAGTGACATGGAAATGCGCAAGGAGATCCGGTTCCCACATTCGGTCGGCCTGCTGTTCAGTGCCATCACCGCCTACCTCGGGTTTCGCGTCAACGACGCGGAGTGGAAGGTGATGGGCCTCGCGCCCTACGGCCAGCCCAAATACGTAGACAAGTTCCGCGAAGTGGTGGACATCAAGGATGACGGCAGCATTCGCCTCAACCTGCGCTACTTTGCGCACAGCTACTCAACAGCCAGGACGTTCAACCGTCGGTGGGAGCAACTGTTCGGCCAGCCCCAGCGCCCCCGGGAGGCGGAGCTGACGGACTTTCATCGGGACATCGCTCATTCAGGGCAAAAGATCGTTGAAGAGATCATGGTCAAGACGGCCACCCACGTGCATCGCGAGACGGGTATGGACAATCTGTGTGTTGCGGGCGGCGTTGGGCTCAACTGCGTGGCCAATTGGCGGATTCTCATGGAATCCGGCTTTAAGGAGATATTCATTCAACCGGCCGCCGGTGACTCTGGTGGTGCTCTAGGCACGGCGTTTTACATCTATAACTCGGTGTTGAACAACCCGAGAACGTTCCAGATGAAGCATGCTCTATGGGGGCCGTCGTTCGACGATCAGCAGATCAAGGACACTCTTGACCAGGCCGAAGCGGTGTACGAGCACGTCGGCGACGAAGATGAGCTACTCAAGAAAACAGCGGGGATGATCGCCGAGGGTAAGGTGGTAGGCTGGTTCCAGGGGCGCCTCGAGTTTGGGCCTCGGGCGCTGGGATCGCGATCGCTGCTTGCGGACGCGCGGGACCCCAAAATGAAGGACATCATCAACGCAAAGGTGAAGTTCCGCGAGGCGTTTCGCCCGTTCGCACCGGCCGTGCTGAAGGAGCACGCTCACGAGTATTTCGATATGCCCGCGGGTATGGATGCCCCGTTCATGCTACTGGTGCCGAAGGTGCGGGAGGAGAAACGGTCGATCATTCCCGCGGTCACACACCAGGACGGGACAGGCCGTGTCCAGACGGTGACGGAGGAGGAAAGCGGGCGTTACTATCGCCTGATCCGCACGTTCGGGCGCCTAACGGGCGTGCCGCTGGTGATTAATACTTCGTTCAATGTTCGGGGTGAACCGATCGTGTGTACGCCGGAGGATGCCTACCATACGTTCATCCACACGGGGATCGATGTCCTGGTAATCGGTGACTGCATTGTGACACAGAAGCCGGACCTCGTAGACTACGAGGCCGGTATGCGTAAGAGTGTTGAGTTGGAGGCCGGGCTGGCGACCGGTGAGAGTGTGACGATCCGCTAATGCTCTGTTACACCTCAACTGAGGGGTGGCATGCCCAAGCCTGTCGAAGACTGGCGCCGGCATGTTGAACGCTGCCACCAAGCATGTCCGACTCATGGCGGCGCTGCGCTTGGCCATGCCACCCACA
>JBARRC010000423.1:0-11502 GCA_049644045.1 Phycisphaerae bacterium | reverse complement strand
GGTGAACAAGCTGCAAGGAGTGCCCTCAATGTATCTTCCCGTCCTTCAGGATTCCAGGCTGTACGAGTTTCTTTTTAACGTCGACCAGGACCTGGCCTGTGAGGCCCGGCGGTCGAAGTGCCGGTTCATCGGAGGCCCATCCAAGTGCTGCAAGTCCTATCTGGGCATCGACATGGCCCTCAGTGTGGCCACGGGCACACCGTGTTTGGGGACCTATGCGGTTCTGGAGTCGGGTCCGGCGTTGATCTATCTGGCCGAAGACTCGCTCTCGGTGGTGCGCGAACGCGTCTTGGCGCTGGCCACGCATCGCGGCCTGACGCTCGATGAGATCAATCTGCACGTCATCACCGCGCTTCGATTGCGCCTGGATCAGTCAGGCGACCGCGCCCGGCTCTTCGAGACCGCTCGTCGGATCCGCTCGCGGCTGCCCCTCCTGGACCCGCTGGTCCGACTGCATGCCGTTGATGAGAACAATGCCACCGAGGTCTCGCAGTTGTTGTCGGGGATGCGCGATCTGCAACGACGCCTCGACCTGGCCGTGGTCCTCGTGCATCACACCCGTAAATCGACCCCCGCGGGCATGTCCGCGGGGCAGGGGCTGCGCGGCTCGACTGACCTGCATGCCTTCGGCGATTCCAATCTCTACCTGCGCCGGCTGCAGGGCCGGCTGATTCTGTCGATGGAACATCGCGCTGCGGCCGCACCGGAGCCGGTTGGTTTGCAGCTGGTCACCGCGGACCCACGGACCATCCATCTGGAAGTAGCCCAGCGCGCTGGAGTGCCAAACACCCAAGACCGCGAAGCCACTCTGGCGCAAGGAGTCCTCGATGCCCTTGAGCATCAGCCGGCCATGAGCCGGCAGGCGCTGCGTGACGAACTGGCCGTGAAAAATGAGCGCCTGGGCCGCGTGCTGGTCGAGCTTGAGCATCAAGGCCGGATCGAGCGATGCGGTCAGGGCTGGCGATCCGGTGAGAAGCCCGGCGATCGCCTGTGCCCCAGGCGCGCGCGCCTCGGGACTGGCGGAACGAGCCTCGAAGAGCTCGGTCACGACGGCCCGAAAGTCTGCGTAAGCCTGCTTGTCCTTTTCGTCGATCAGAAACTCGACGGACCACAGCCTGTGACGGCCGTCACCAACGCTTTCGGGTTCACCGAGGACGAAGTGGAAGTCGGAGGCGCTGCCAAATAGCTCTGGCGCCGCGCCGGGCTGGCGACGTCCAGCGTCGTCAGTGGTCTCGATTGTTGCCAGCCTGGTTGGCCCCTTCCTGCCGCTAACAAGTGAAGACCAGTAGGTGACACGTGAACGTGGACCTAGCTTCCAGCCAAACCTGGCCACAACTCGATCCAGAAACCGGTGGTCCGCACCCCTCCAGGCCGTCGGATTCTCATTCTGCGTGACGATGTCCTGAGCAACTGCAATGCTGCAGCAATAGCGGAAGAGGTTCGTTGGGCGTCTTCCGGAATCAGTGAAGACAACATGGACCGTCTCGTTGTCGCTGTTGCGATACGCAAGCGTATGTTCCGCCCAGTCAATCACCACCGTTTTGTGGCGAAGTCCTTCTGGTCTCATGGTCCCTCTCCGCACACGTAGCAGAATGCACGTCTCTCGGCAGTCCCAAGGCGCTGGGGCCGGCGTGTCCCCTGCGCGTGCGAGATATCATCATACCGCCGGGCCATGCCTGCTCCGAACCGCAGCTGCCGATGTGGGCACAATACGACCCCACCCATTACCTTGCGGGCATTCACCATATGTGTCCACGAGCAACCGGCGCGGCACCGCGGGTTATAACCGTTATAACCTATTGTCCCAAATGACTTTACGATTTCTTCGTGCAGATTTGAGGTAGGCGACTGGGTGTCGTACCCGTGACAGACAGCGCCCGCAATGAGGTTGTCGTAACGACGTCGTCAAACTGGTTAATCCTGGCGCCAGGGTGTTTTTCAACCTTCACTGAAGGAGGACACCCTATGAACGAGAAGTTAAGGAAAACAGGCCCGGAAGGGAAGGGCCCGCGGGCTGGGAGCTCGGCTCTGGCCCTTCAGACTAAGCCTCTAACGGCCCCACCGCCGCCGGTTGCAGCGGCGGAGGCTCACGACCCGGCAAGGAGGTTTCACGCAACCACCTGGATCGCTGGCCTTGGGCCCCACGTCGGAATCCCGTTTCTTGAGGACATTCTCTGGGCGGCGGGAGAGTCCATCACGTTGGAGCAGCTGAACGGCAGACTCGGATCCATACCGGTCTCGCGCAATGCTCGTGACCAGATGGTTGCCACGCTCCACAAGGCGTTCGGGGACAGTGTCTCTGCCAAATGGTATTTTATCGTGAAGCGTCAGCCGTGGCGGATTGCGTGGAACGTCCGGAGGACCTGGAGGGTTGTAGAGCCATGGACAAATGCCTGATCTTGTAAGAGGACGGCGGCGTCTTTGTTGCGGGAAGTGCCTCGCGGTGTCAACCGGGCACGCGTTCGCCTAGGACCCCTCGCCCGCAACCACAATGCGACACCAGCCGTTGACGTGAGCGCCGCAGTTCATGGGCAAGGGGAGTCGGGCTTCGTTTCGAGCCCGGCTCCCCTATCTCTTTCAGACTGCCACGAACGCAGCACTCCTCTGGGTCAGCATCACCGATGCCATCCTTATGTCACTCGTCGTCCTTCCGCCTGATCCTCCGGATACCGTTGATCACCATGAGCAACATGATCAATCCGGCCACGTCGTAGATACCCGGCTGATAACCTCCCAGCAGCGGCAGGCTCTGGACAATGTGCCAGGTGTCACCATCGCGACACCAGTTGAGCAAAGCAAACGTAAGAATGACGATCAGGACAACCACCGCAAGCTGCCATGTCTTCATGGCCACAACTCCTTTTCAAATTGCTCTACCGGCGCGAACGAGATGCAATCGAGAACATGTGCCAGGCTCTGACACTTGTGCACCTCAGTCCTCAAAGCGCGAAGCATACCTTTTTGTAGTGCCACGATTGTAGCGTTCTGGACCGGAGACCCAGGCGCCAAGAGTGCAGACTCCAGATGGCTATTGAGATTCTTGCTGCATGTAACGACGATCTCGAAGATGTGCCAGCAATCACCGGTCTTCCAGGCGGCGTCGACCGGATGATCGTTCGTGTGCGGAACTACATGTTCGCAGAACGATTCATAGCCCCGATTTAACCCGACCATTCTAAGCCAATTGGCGAAGGTCCGGTGTACCAGTTTTCCTCTGCCACGCAGTGGCACAGGAGGTGCCCCAAGAAGACGCCACGCTGGCTCCAGCAACTCGATCAACAACAGGTTCTTGCTGGCCATCCGCGTTTCGGCGAACGCGGCGTATCCAGCCGTTTCGAGTTCCTTCCGGATCGCGTTTTGCGTGCGCGGCGTGGGGATGGCAATGAGATCGTACAGGCGCGCGACCGGCCAGTACGGGTGCAGGGAGCCCTGGTAGAGGAGGTCCCGTGCCTCGGATCGTAGCTCGGCATGCTTGGCTTCCGCATGACGTTGGCCTGTTTGTCGATGCTCGGCCTTCTTGTTCTTGGCGGCTTCTAATAGAGCCGGCCTCTCCGTCAGACGTTCAGCAGGCACGTGGAGGTTGACGTCGTACTGCGGATGTACGTCTCTGCACGGCGGCACGAAATCAACCTGGCACAGCACCGCGTGCGGCCAGTAGGGCGTCTTCGCCAGACACTCGCCGGGCTCCAGCGAGGGGATGATGGCATCCGCCCCCTGCGGGATCTGAAGCGTCCGCGCGGCGGCCACGCGACAGTCAGCGTCACCCATTCTGAACAGGAAATGGTGCGTCGCGCTATTGAGAATCTGCTGGCTTACCGGCCCAAGTGCTCCGAGACCGAGCACGACACCGATGCCAAACTCCCTTCCCTGACGAAGAATGCGCGCGATGGGACTGAGTGCCCCCTGTGGAAAGGCCGCTTCGGACGCCCGTGACACATCTTCGTCACTCTCATCAAGGACAAACAGTACTTCGGGAAGGTCAACACGGTGCGCTCGCTGCATGCGAGAGAGCAGAACCTGAGAGACGATCAGCTCAGCGATGAAGTGACTGAGCCAGGGTGGTTCCAGGTTCGCCATAGAGATGACCGCGCTTAGTCCTTGGCTGACCAGGTCGCGTTCGACGTCCAAGCCATTGAAAGTTCTGAAGAGGCTTCCAGGCACCTGCGTGACCGCGCGCAGGGCTTGGAGGAACGACTCCGTGTACTGTGGCTTGTCCGCAAACATTGTCTTAGGTAGGTACTCTGCCAGATCCAAGAGCAGCTGGAAATCCGGGAACAGCAGCTGGTCGTCCGGCTTCGGGTTCATGACCGCGACAACCCACCGAATCATGTTTACCATTGTGGCCCAGCTTGCGATGAGTCCGGCCCGTGCGCAGAAGATCGTGGCCAGCTGACCGATCCACACGTCAGGTGGTACACCCAACGGGTTTTGCAGCCCGATTCGCAGCGCCCCGTGGGCGTCGTAGTGCATCCAATCGGGACCGAAGATTGCGGGAAGATCGGCGTAGTCGAGCTTGCGGTCGAGGATGAGGATTACGATCGGTCTATCGTGATTCTGGTTGTACTGCTCCACCGCAAGGACCAGTCGTCGGATGGCCACTGTTTTTCCCGCGCCCGTCGTTTCTCCGAACACACAATGTAGCGCGCCCCCCAGGGACAATCCCACCGGCAGAGCCTCGTTCTCTCGGCACTTACCGATGACGAGTGGAGGCGGACCGTGCGGGTAGATCTCCTCTGACTCCGGTACGCGGTGGAGCAAGTTTGGCCTCCGCTCCTGTTCTATCACCAGGTCCTGGATGCGGTGCAAGAACGCTTTGGCTATGCTTTCGCTGACCGGCCTTCGCTCGGCGAAACGCAGAAAGTTGCGCACCTCGCCGGACCGATCGTCCAAGTGATACCGCCGAATGAGCTCAAGAACGTACTGAAGAACGGGTCCCATGTTTGTTACCTCCATACGCCGCAACAAATCGGCTAGGAATTCGAAATGAGGTGGACAGGCACGAATCGGCGCTCCACGCCAACTGCAAGGCACAAGTATCGGTTTGCAAGACAGGGGTGATAGGTCGGCGCCAATGGACACGCGCCCAGCATCGAGCGACGCTGATGTACCGAGCGCCGGCACCAATGCGAGGGCGAGCAGCAGGGCGTTTCCGGGGGGCGTTGGCGCCCTTTGTCTCGCAGCGCCGCGCTGTCACGACCAATCATGGTCTTTATTCCTCTTCGCGGAAGAAGATGGGACGTACGAGGCTGATGAGCGTCCACTTCTTCGCGCAAGAAATGCAAAGCCAGCCCTCCTCGACCCAACGCCTATGCGCTCCACATACCGTGGCCCCGCATCGGGCACAGCTCCGGGCGTTGCGAACCGTGACCAGGCCCGTCGAAGGGCGCTCGCGCCGGAACAGAGTGAAGGGCGGCTTTCGGCAAATCGAGCAGGTCGTCAGCGTTACCGGATTGGCCCACTTGAGCATCAGTGGGCTCCACATGAAACCGTCTGGAAGACGGATGCTGCTGTCCCGTGAGTACTCCGACACGTCGCCCTGCGGGTCTATGACCGTAAACTTCCGCGAGCCGATGACCAGGACCGGCGTACCATCCTCATCGCACAGGAGGGTTTCATTGAACTCGCTGTAACCGGGTGCGTGCATTTGTGTCATTCCTAGACCCCCAGCGCTTCTGAGGCAACGCCTACTGCCCAAATGATTCCGCGGATCGCGATGTACACGAACGCCCCGGTCGCAACCGCAACAACCGACCAGAGCGAGATCCGCACGAACGCCATCACATAACCACCCACTGCCGCCGCCACGTTCTTTGGCGTGCGCGGCGCCCTCGAGATCAACTGCATCGGGTTATTCGGAATCTGCGTCATCATCAGCCTCCTCGGTAAGCGGTTCGAACGATACGACCTGCCAATCGGCCCCGCTGTCGCGCGAAGGCTCCAAGAATACCTTCAGCACCTTGCCGACAGCATCCTCCCACACAATCCTGGAATTCACGTTGACGTCCATGTTACATGCCCGGAAGAAGGACGCGGTCTTGTTCGACGGTCGCACAGGCAGGCCCAGAACCACATTCTGAAGGCGGCCCTCCTGGTCGCGGTGCAGGTGCTCGAATGTAGCCACCAACGTGTGCAACTTGTCATCCTCTTTGATTGCCTTCACACGAACCGGATGGGCTTTGCCGGCAGCGAAGATCGGATAGCCCACTACTTTCAACGCCTTTCGTCTTCGCATACGAAGTTCTCCTTTTGACTCAAACACTCCGCTAAGTTCCACTTCCATCATCGCAGATGTTCGACCGAACACGATGACGCGATACGGACCAGCCGCTGATGTGGATCCTCATCGTGACGATCTCGTCAAGTTCCTGGAGATGATTCGCGCTGATCTTACAAACCCACCCACCCGAAGGTAGGAGACAACCCAATGCGGCGACTTAAAAGTACGATACATTCGACTCTCGGCAAGACGATCAGGGCTCGTTTCACTTGTCCAGCATTCAAGTGCTTGCGCGAGCATCTTGCGCAAGATCGCCATGCCGAGCAATTTGCGTTCGGCCTGTTCAGCCAGGCCAAGACGGCTGACGGAGCGACCCTGATTGTACGCGACCTGTTCCTTCCAGACGAGGGAGACCTCAGCGAGCAGAGCGGCGGTGGCGTCGCACCGACGAAGGAGTTTCAGTCGATCGTCTACCTGCTTGCCGAGCAGCGTGGACTGGGCATCATGGACATTCACACGCATCCTCATCAGGGGGCGCCGCGGTTCAGCGGAATCGATCAAGCACGCTCGGCCGCGAACGCGCGGTACATCTGCGGACGTTTCGCGGCGCCGGCAACCCACGCGATGATTGTGTTCGGATGTGATATCACGGCTCATGATGCCGTCGTATTCGACAGGTCTCTCGAGGGCTACCGCATGATCGACGCGATTGACGTTCTGGGCCGGGGCACGCAGCTCAGGCTCACGGGGGAGCGCGGTGGCGACGTCACCGGCGACTCGAGGTACAGCCGGCAGGCGATGATTCCCGGCTGGGATCAGCTCGCCGTGGCCCGGCAACGCATCGTGATTGCCGGCGCCGGTGGCAACGGTGCCCAGATCATGCAGACTCTGGTCTCGATCGGCGCTGGCGCTGAGGGTTGGATCGCGGTCGTGGACCCGAAGTTGATCGAGGAATCGAATCTGCCGCGCATTCCGTACGCATACCCCGAGCACGTCGGCAGTCCCAAGGTGACGGTCGCCGCCCAATATGCGGGGCACAAGAACTCCGCCGTTAGGTTTTATCCGTATCCATGCTCGATCACGGAGGAGGTAGTGGCTGATCGAGTCAAGGCTGCCACGGTTCTCATCGGAGCGGGAGACAACGATGGGCTTCGAAAGGTATGTAACGAACTGGCGGTTCGACATCAGATCCCATACATCGACTTGGGGTGCGATATTCAGGTGGATGAACACAGCGTTGCAGCCGGCGGACAGGCGCGCCTTATTCTGCCGGGCGTCAACGCATGCCTCGTTTGCTGCAACGGCTATGATCCCTCCCAGGCAGCCATCGACCTGATGGACGATGAACGTGCTGCGGTTCATGCGGCCCGAGGATACGTCCGCGGCGGCAAGCAGACGACTCCATCGGTCGCCAATCTCAACGCGCATACCGCCCAACTCGGGGTAGCCGTGTTCCTTGCGCTTGTGCAAGGTGGGCTGTTCGGCGAGTGGGACTACGCCCACTTCGATCAGCTGTCCGGTGAAACGATCGTTGCCCGTACGAAGCGGCGCGAAGATTGTCCGCTCTGCAGCAAGTTCGGCGTCCTCGCAATGGGGGACCAGCACGAAGCCCGCGTGGTGTCGGAGCCCAGCTGGGCCAGAGTCGCGACGGACGAAGAGCAGGGGGCCAAGGACACGCTCGGCGTGTAGGAGCGATCCCCATGTTCTTCCACACAGAGGACACCGCCCAGCTCTGGCTGATCGTCGTCTCGCCCGTTGACCTCTTCCTCTTGGCCATCGGGCTCCGGCTTATCCTCGGCCGGTTCGCTGCGACACGGAACGGTCGCCTTTGCCAGACTCTCAAAGAGTTCATCGATCCGATGGTCTATCGCCTTGGCCGACGGTTGAAACGTTGGCGCGGGAAACCGACGCCTACCTGGATGCCGTGGGTCATCATCATCGGTGCCGGGCTCGCGGCACGGCACCTTCTGGGGTCGTTCATCGCTTCTATATCTCAGACTCAAGCATAAGGAGCAAACCTATGAATCAACAAGATCTTAACCAGCCCGAGGAGCAGATCCGTGTGGGTGGCACCATCACGGCATCGATCTGGCGAAATGAGACGCAGCGCGACAACCGTACAGTCGCGCACTACAGCGTTCAATTCGAGAAGGCCATCGACGAGGCACTCGGTGATTACTCTGCGGTCGACGCGACGGTTACTTCCGCAGGACGAGCATGCCCGTTCTGCGGGCATCGCATGCGACGGGAGGCTGGATGTTTCGTGTGCGACCGGTGCCTGCATAGTTCATGCGGTTGAAGACGCGCCCGCGCTTAAGGGTGCAAGCGGAGACACCAATGATCCCAATCACAACCTTCGAAGAACTGACTGGGCTCATAGCTGGCTTTGCCAACGATCACTTGAACACGCTAGTCATCTTCTCTGAAGGGGGTATGGGTAAGAGCGAAGAAGTCGACAGGGTGCTCAACGGCCAAGATGCGGTGAGGATTGTCGGACACCTGACACCCCTGAAATTATATGAGCTCGCGTACCGCAGCTGTGACAAGCCCATCGTGTTCCATGAGATCGATTGCCTCTTGGCCAACACGCAACACGTCGGCCTGCTCAAGCAGCTCTGCGAAACGCGGGAGCTGAAGCGCATCATGTGGACATCGACCGATCCGAAAGCCGCAGAAATCGACGGTGGACGGGGTTACCTCGAGACAAAGAGCCACGTGCTGATGCTGTGCAACTCGTTCTCCGTTCTGAACGCCAACGTGGGCGCGCTGAAAACACGGGCTACACTCGTCCACTTCGTGCCGTCGTCCAGGGAGATCCTGGCCAAGATCAAGACCTTCGCGACAGACGATGAGATCATCGCCTTCCTTGAAGGCTTCCACGAGGCGTTGCCCGATTTCAGCCTCCGGACCTATCGCCTTCTCGAAGACCTGAAGAACGCAGGGCTCGACTGGCAGAAGTACGCCCTGCAGGAAAGCGATGTCCCGCCCAAGGTCATGGAAATCGCTGATCTCCTTGCGCGTTTCGATACTGACAATGAACGCGTTCAGCACTACTCCACGAGCCGTCGCGACTACTACAACTGGAAGCCCGAGGCCGTTGCGCACGCTCGTCGCCGGTCGTTGGCCTCCTCGCTGCCTGCCCTACGACTCGTGCGCCGTGCGCTGGACGAGCCGAGTCCTGGAAGGACAGCCCAATGATGCATGGCCATCGACCGAGCGAGATGGACGGTAGACGTTCCACGACGGCACCGGCGGTGATCGCAGCCACTACCTTATCATGCACGTGTACATGGGTACTTTGCACTCTTGCACGGCGGTCAGTGGTGGAGAACGGCAGTTGCTGGAGGGCAGTATCGCGTAATCCTCCCGAGTGTTCAGAAATCACTTTCGCGTCAGGCAGATGACACCGCGGTCGACGATCAATGTGCGATACTGTTGATGCTGGCATGAACGTTGGCTCATCGGCGTTTTGGGACTGCGCAGCCGATATGATACGTGGCTCGAACAATAGATCACGCACCGCCAACAGCGCTTCGGGCGTGGGAGATACTCATCCCGGCGATCACGTAGCTGAGCTGCTGGAGCGAATCGAACAACACCTCGGAGCGATTCGGGAGGGCATCCTAAACGAACCGCGACAGTGGCTGACAGTTGCACAGGTGGCCGAGGAACTCCAGGTTTCGCGGGACACCGTTGAGAGGTTGGTTGCTTCCGGCCGGTTGAGGGTGAGTCAGGTCGACACGTCGGAGGGGAATGGAAGGAGGCATCGATACCGAATCCATCGCGATTGGATCGATGATTTCCTCCAGGGCAACATCAGACCAATGCCACCATCGGACCGGCCGCACCGGCGGCGACCATATCGCGGACGCTATGTCGACTTTATTGGCTAACGAACAGCTTGGCACGAACGTGATCCACCACGGCGCGCAGTCTGTCCAATCCGATTTCTTCGACGTATACGCCGCTCATGCCGGGGATCGCGTGACCCATTATCCGGTGGATCGCGTGTTGGTCGTGTGTCTCGTCGGCCCACGTGCGGAACGTGTGACGGAGCGCGTAAAACCCCAGGCTCGGACGCTTCAACTCAGCACGCACAAGCAGCTTGTTAAACTCGGCTGAGACTGCCTGCTGCAGTCTAACCTTTGGCTTCTCACCATCGGCAGCATGGACAACATGCTGTTTCCAGGGGTTGCCGAAGGCCGTCAAGAACACAAGCCGCTTATATTCGGCATTCTTGGCCACAGGACGATTGGCCAGCACCTCCTGAAGAGCGGCGACGGTTTCCGGCCATAGCGGTACCATTCGCTGAACCGCGGTCTTGGGGCGTTCGTAGTCGATCACACCGCATTGAAAATCAACGGCCGCGATCGGCAGCTCAGCACAATCCGTGTTCCCGAACCCGCCATTCATGCCGAGAAGGATCATCGCCCTCAGCTGACCACGCGCATGTCCCAGCAGCAAGCGGATTTGTTCCGGCTCGAACAGCCGTTTCCCGTTCGCACGATCACGTGCGGTACGACTGCGACGTTTCTCCTTGAGCGTCGACTTCTTAAGGCGGTTGCCGTACTTCACCGGATGGTCAATGAGGTCCGACTCGTAAGCGTTCTTGAACATCCCCCGAACCACGGTGATGGCCCTATCGATGGCGTGGACGCCAAGGTGATCGTAGAGATGCATCCTGTACCTCCCGAAATCCTCGGGCCGCAAGTCATCCCAGCGCCGGGCCTTGCCCACGAACCCGACGAACTCCTTCGCTGTCCTCAAGCAGTCGTCGAACCATCCGGGAGTGATCAAACTACGTTCCGCCTTCTCCTTCTGCATCGCCAGGAAGTGATTCGCGATATCCTTGATCATTAGCGTAGAGCTGGCATCCGCGTCCCGCGGCGTTCTTCCCGCGTGCAAGTCACTGGCCTGCCGGTTATAATCTCCGAGGGCGGCCACGGGATCTGCCCAAACGCCAAAGAATCGGACGTGGCCACGGATCTTCTTGCACCACTGCCCGTTAGGGTGTGGCGTGAGGGGGAAGCCGGGGTATGGTTTTTCTGGTCTTGCTTTCGGCCTGGTTTTGTCCATGACCCGAGATCTTCAGCAGCCATCCGCCAGTGAACGTCCTGCGAACAGTATCGCACGGACAAAGGTTGTCGTCAAGGTTGTCGTGGTTCAAGAGCCCAACGAGTCGATTGTGGCTAACCTTTTGTGTGATAAGTAGTTGCGCTCGTAGCTCAGTTGGATAGAGCATCGGTTTCCTAAACCGGGGGTCGCAGGTTCGAGTCCTGCCGGGC
>JBARRC010000422.1:0-4896 GCA_049644045.1 Phycisphaerae bacterium | reverse complement strand
GGGTAGCTGAGGCCGAGGATGGCAGCGACTTTGTCAAACGCCTCACCGGCTGCGTCGTCCGTCGTTGCACCGAGCGTTTCGATCGAGGTCGGATTGTCAACGCGAAACAGCGAGGTGTGCCCGCCGGATACGACAAGCGCCACGGCGGGCCACGGCGGCTCGTCAAGTTCGATCGCTGGACTTTGGGCATGGGCTTGAATGTGGTCGACGGCCACCAGGGGCTTTGCCAAAGCCCAGCTCAGCGTCTTTGCAGCCGTCACGCCGATCAGCAGTGCGCCGACCAGACCGGGCCGGTTGGTGACCGCGATTGCGTCGGTCTCGTCTTGCGAGCAGCCGGCCGCCTCGAGCGCCTCTTCGATGACTGCATCAAGCCTCTCGATGTGCGCCCGCGAGGCGATCTCGGGGACGACCCCGCCGAACTTGCGGTGCAGGTCGACCTGCGACGCGACGATGTTGCTACGTACGTCTCGCCCGTCGATGACGACGGCGGCCGACGTTTCATCGCAGGATGTCTCGATGCCGAGGATAGCAGTCATCGGTTCGTACCGGCAGCGATTAGTACCGTGGCCCTTTTGTCCTCGTAGCAGCCTGATATTATGATATATATAACGTCATCATCACGTGAGGAAAGCAGACATGGCCTGGGAATACAGCGAAAAGACCAAGCAGCTCTTCATGGATGCGGTTCACGGCAAGCCCGGAACTCACCTGGGGGAGATCGAAGACCCCGACGGTTTCGGCGAGCACGGCTCGATCGTCTGTGGGGATGCGCTACGGTTCACCTTTCGAGTCAAGCGGCATCCCACGGACCCCACGAAGGACGTGATCGTCGAGGCCAGGTATCTGACCTTCGGATGCACATCAGCGATCGCGGCCTCTGAAGCCCTTTGCATCATGATCGAGCGAGGAGGATATACGCCGATCGAGGCTCTCAAGATCCAGAACAGCGACATCGTGGAGTTCCTGGAAGGACTTCCGGAGCAGAAGATCCACTGCTCGGTCATGGGAGCCGAGGCCCTAGAATCGGCCGTGTACAACTGGGCGCAGAGACGCGGGGTTGACCTGGAGAGTCTGGGTGTGGACATCCACGCCCGCGAGCACGCGGAAGGCCGGATCGTGTGCAAGTGCTTTTCCGTGAGCGAACCCTATCTAAGACGCAAAATCAAGGAGCTGAACTTACGCACGATTCCTGAGATCACCAACGCGGTCAAAGCCGGCGGGGCGTGTATGTCCTGCCATCAGGTTCCAGGCGGGTTGCAGGATCTTCTCGACGAGATCTGGGGCGGCGACGGAGGTGGGTCGGGGGCTGCGCGGGAGATGAGCAGGGTGAGCGATGATGTGGCGAAGGAGGAACCTGCGCTTTCGCCCTACCGGTTCGCCAAAAGAATCGAGAAGGCCGTGGACGAGTACATTCGCCCGATGCTCCAGAAGGATGGAGGCGATCTGGAGATCATCGACATAAAGGACACCCTGGTCTACTGCCGCCTCCAGGGTGCCTGTGCGAACTGCATCGCTGCGAGTCAGACACTGAAAGCGTTCGTGGAGCGGACTCTGAAAGACGCAGTCGACGAGCGCGTCAGGGTAATCCAAGTCTGAGACCGGTAGCAAGGGCATGAGAATCATCTACACTGACAACAACGCCACCACAAGGATCGCGCCGGAAGTCTACGAGGCGATGATTCCGTTCCTCACCGAGGACTACTTCAATCCCAGCTCCATGTACGAACCTGCGCGAGGCGCCGCCGCGGCGATCGCCCAGGCCCGTAAGGAAATCGCCACGCATCTGGGAGTGAGCAATCCGAAACAGATACTTTTCACCTCCTGTGCCACGGAAAGCAACAACACGGCGATCCTGGGCACGGCCAAGGCCAACCCGAATCGGCGCCACATTATCACCACGTCCGTGGAACACCCGGCCGTGCTTGAAGTATGCAAGGACATGGAACGCAGGGGGTACAAGGTGACCTTCCTACCGGTGGATGGGGACGGCAATCTGGACATCGCCGAATTCGTGCGTGCGCTCTCGCCCGAAACGCTTATGGTCACCATCATGCACGCCAACAACGAAACCGGGGTAATCTTCCCCATCACGCAACTCTCGCGTCTGACCAAAGAGACCGATCCTGCCATCGTCTTTCACACTGACGCGACCCAGTCCGTGGGCAAGATGCCCATCAATCTCGAGGGGGAGTACCGGCACGTGGACCTTCTGTCCTTCTCCGGCCACAAGCTCCACGCGCCCAAGGGAATCGGTGCGCTCTACATCAGGCGGGGCACACCGTGCCGACCCTTCTTGATCGGTGGACACCAGGAAGAAGGCAGGCGGGCAGGGACCGAAAACGTTCCGTATATCGTGGGCATGGCCAGAGCCTTAGCTCTAGCGGCAGAGAAACAGGAGGAGGAAGAGGCGAGGATACAGAAACTGAGAGACCGCCTGGAGAGTGCACTTGAGGAGAAGATCCCTTACGTCCAGGTCAACGGCAAGCGCGCCTTGCGGCTGGCAAACACCTTGAACATCTCCTGCCATTACGTTGAAGGCGAATCTATGCTTTACCAGCTCAGTGATCGTGGAATCTGCGCGTCAAGCGGCTCAGCCTGTACCTCCGGATCGCTCGATCCATCCCACGTGCTCAGAGCCCTGAACATTCCGTTCACCGCGGTTCACGGCTCCGTGCGTTTCAGTCTCAGCCGGTACAATACGGAAGAGGACATTAACCACATTATCGACGTCTTCCCCCAGATCGTGGCCAACCTGCGCAACCTCTCACCCTACTGGGATAACAAGAAAAACGCCCCCCGTCCCGACGCCGAAAGATTATTCTAGTGCTCTGTCAGCGTTGAATTGATGGGCACGGTCGGCTGTCATGGCTCGGGTTTCTACTCCACCGTCACGCTTTTGGCGAGGTTTCTTGGCTTGTCGACGTTGCAGCCGCGAAGGACGGCCGCATGATAGGCTATGAGCTGAAGCGGGATCGAGGTCAAAAGCGGCTGGAGGGGCTCGAGCGTGTCGGGGACGTAGAGAACATGCTCCGCCAGATTGCCGATTTCGCGATCACCTTCCGTGGCGATTGCAATGACGCTGCCGCCGCGGCTTCGGACCTCCGAGATGTTGCTGGTGGTCTTGTCGTATTGACTTCCCGCGGTGGCGATGACGACGACAGGCATACCCTCTGTGATGAGCGCGATCGGGCCGTGCTTCATTTCGGCGGCCGGCAGGCCCTCGGCGTGGATGTAGCTGATCTCCTTGAGCTTCAGCGCCCCTTCGAGCGCCACCGGGTAGTTGTAGCCGCGCCCCAGGTAAAGCCAGTTATCGCGCTCGTGGTAAAGCTCCGCGACCGAATTCACGTCGTCAGCCTGCTCGAGCACATGTTTGATCTGATCCGGAATATGCGACAGGGCGGTGATGAACTGCATCGCGGCTGTGCGTGACATGTGTTTGCGACGGCCCAGGTAACAGGCCATGAGCGCCAGCACCGCTACCTGACCGGTGAACGCCTTCGTGCTGGCCACGCCGATCTCCGGTCCGACGTGCAGATACACCCCCGCATCGGTTTCGCGCGCGAGTGTCGAGCCCACGACATTGACCACACCGAGGGTCAGCGCCCCGCGCTGCCTGGCCTCGGTGAGGGCGGCGATGGTATCGGCCGTCTCGCCGCTTTGCGAAACGACGATGACCACCGTGCCGTCGTCGATGATCGGGTTGCGGTAGCGAAACTCGCTGGCGTATTCGGTCTCGGTCGGGATGCGTATGAGTTCCTCAAACAGGTATTCGCCGACAAGTGCGGCATGCCAGGCGGTGCCGCACGCGGTCAGAATGATCCTCTTGGCGCGGGTTAGCTCGCGCGTGCAGTCGACCAGCCCGCCGAGATGCACCGCCCCCTCGCGCAGATCGATGCGTCCGCGCAGGCAGTTTTCCAGGGCGGCCGGTTGCTCACGAATCTCCTTGAGCATGAAATGGTCGTAACCGGCCAGCTCAATCTCCTCGAGCGACCATTCAATCTCGTGGATGTCCTTGGCCACCGGCACGTCTTCGAGCGTGGTGAGGCGCACGTCGTCACGAGTCATACGTGCCATCTCACCGTCACCGAGGTAGATCACCTGGCTGGTGTGGGCGAGGATGGCAGCGGCGTCCGAGGCGAGCAGATGCTCACCCTGCCCGACGCCGATGATCAACGGGCTGCCCTTCCGCGCGGCGACAATGACGTCGGGTTCGTCGGCACAGACCACGGCGATTCCGTAGGTGCCCGACACGTCATAAAGAGCCCGACGGACCGCCTGTCCCAAATCGCCTTTGTAGAACCGCGCGATGAGCTGGGCCAGCACTTCGGTGTCGGTCTCGCTGCGGAACTTGACCCCTTCCCGTTCGAGGTAGGTCCGAAGCGCGCGATTGTTCTCGATGATCCCGTTGTGGATCACCGCAATCTTTCCCGAGCTGTCCAGGTGCGGATGCGCATTGATATCGGTGGGTGCCCCGTGGGTCGCCCAGCGGGTGTGACCGATGCCCGTCGTCTCCGCGGCGTTAATGTTGACCTTCTGTTCGAGTACCGAGATCCGCCCGGCTGACTTGGTTACCGTGATCGCGTCACGCTTCGCCAGGGCGACCCCGGCTGAGTCGTATCCACGGTACTCCAGGCGGTGAAGCCCCTCGATCAGAATCGGTAGGGCTGGTCTTCGCCCCACGTACCCGATGATTCCACACATACAATAATTATCGGCGGTTTCGCGGGGAATTGCAAAGAGTTGTACGGATTAGGGGAGAATCCGGGTGCGGCCATTCTCTGTGGCACATGCGAATAATTCGTGTCGCTCTGTAGCGGCCGGCGTCCTCGCAGGCCGTTTTCCCGGACAAGTGCTATTGCGTACGACGCCCGGCGGTCCATGTTGACAGGTGCGTGG
>JBARRC010000421.1:0-1519 GCA_049644045.1 Phycisphaerae bacterium | reverse complement strand
GTCATGTCTTGTCGCTTCCTCGCTCCAGAAAACGGCGATTCGGTGGTCGCGGCGGATGGTACCCGGATTCAGCCCCCGTGCCCATCCTCCTCAATCTCCGCGCGGCGTTTTGCCTCCGATACGTGCTTCAGCGAGGCCGCCGTCTCCTTCCACAACGGAACTCGTTCGCCAGATCCTTGACCATCAACCCGCCCGTTTCTACACTGCTTCCACGGGGACGACCTGCACGCAACTCCGCGGCCTCCCGTAGGTGCCGCTTGCGAGCCGCCTGCCCGTCGGTTCCGAAGTACTAGTGCTCTGTCAAGGCTCCTTTGATGGTTGGGTGGCATGGCCAGGCGGGGCGCCGCCATGCGTTGAGCACGCCTCCTGACAGCGTCCAACATGCCGGCGCACGTCTTTGACGGGCCCGGACATGCTACCTCTCAGTTTAGTGCTAACAGAGCACTAGAGCTTTCCCCGGATGCGCAGGGTTTAATGGCAATAACGTAACTGTTTATTAATGAATGACTTAGGGGGTGTAGCTCAGCGGAAGAGCACCGGCCTTTTAAGCCGTAGGTCCTGGGTTCGATTCCCAGCACCCTCAATGTTCGTAAGCCCTTGGCAGTGCTTAAGTTATCGTTCTGATACATGCCAACTTGCGTGTTCAAAATCGCCCAAAAACGCCGTTGTGCGTCTATTTTGCGTCCAATAGCAGAGCATTAGCAGTAACTTCCCGTGCTTCTTCCATGTCAGCGGGTCTGATCTTCACGTAGTACTTACGGGTCGTTTCGATGTTACTGTGCCCTGCAAGTTCCTGGACGATCAAGACTGTGAGTCGCTTTGTCCAGTGCGTGATGCAACTCCGTCTGAGGTCATGTAACCGAACGTTCTGGACACCGGCAGCTTTGGCAATTCGCTTGAAGTCGCGGTCAAGGTTGTTGACGACGTGCTGGCCTTCAGACCACGTACCCGCCTCGCGTTTGGCAATGATGCGGATGGTGTTCTCTGCAAAGTCAATGTCTCCCCACGTCAAGTGTGTGGTCTCATTGGCACGGGTACCTGCGGTGTAACAGACGGTGACAAACGCTTCCCACCATAGTGATTTCTTCGGAAGGACCTTGGTTGTCGCAATCAGAGCGTTGTACTCGCTAGGTTCGACGTATCGTATGTCCTGATCCGGTATCTTGTCCTGATCCAGTCCAACAAACGGGTTGACCGTAAGATATCCAAGCTGCTTGACGGCAACGTTGAATGCACTCTTGAGGTTCCGCTTGTGCTTGTTGACACTTGAATCGGACAAGACCATGTCACACTTTGACGGTTCAGCACGAATTGCTGCAAGGTATCGTGTCGCGTCGGCCATGACGATGCTATCAAGGGGCGTATCCCGACCGACGAATTCGGCAAACCGGTTGTGACCGCTCGCGCTCTTTGAGGCTTTTCCCGTCGATTCTGCTCGCGCTTGGCGCGGGATGAAAAGGTCCCCCCTCAATTAGCGTGGTTTTTGACCACGCGGCATGAAGGGGGTACTCCTTGGGTG
>JBARRC010000420.1:0-1909 GCA_049644045.1 Phycisphaerae bacterium | reverse complement strand
GCCTGACGATAAGCTGGAATGGCCTCGTATCCCTTCCCCTCCGCCATCAAAACCGTGCCGAGATTCTCATATGCACGGGCGTTATCGGGACGCTTGGCCGCGACGTCCCGCCACATCGAGACTGCGCTGTGATAATCCTCGTTCCGCCGTCCCGTCCCGTAACTAAGCGATCCCGCGACCACCACGACAAGCCCCGCTGCGATCAACCGCCGCAACGGTGTTGGCCATGCAAGGCGATTGTAAAGACGGACCAGAAGCAAATGTCCACCGATCACCACCAGCACGATCACCGCGGCCAACGGAAGGTACATGCGATGCTCAAAGAGCACGTCCTTGATCGGAATGAAGCTGGAGGTCGGCGCCAAAACGAGGAAAAACCAGGCCCCGACAAAACCCAACGCGGGCTTCTTGAACAAGGCCCACAACGTGCCGAGCAAGAGCGGGACGATCAAAATCGCCGGCAGCACGATCTCTCCCACCGTCGCCACCACGGGCCAGTTGTAATCCAGACAAAGCGGGTGAGGCCAAAGAGATAGCCTCAAATATTGCACCACGACTCTGAACTGAGTCATCCCATATTCGAGCGGCGTGATGCCTTTGTAGCCAAAGCCGACATGCGCGCCCCTCGTGGAGACATCGAGCACGCCCTTGGCGATCCCTGTAGCCCACAGCACGCCCCATGTGGACGTCAGGCCTAAATACAAGCACGGGCGCCGGCGGATAGTTTCCACAAGTGACTTGGAGATAAACACACGATCGTAAAGGAGCACCACGACCGGCGCCGTCACCATCACGGCTTTGCTGCCCATTCCAAGAGCACAGAAGACGACGGCTGCCAGGTGCCACCAGACCCGACGGGCCGAATCCATGCCGCGAATCACGCTGTAGAGCGTCAACAGGTAGAACAACCCCATAAGCGACTCACCGCGTTGAATGATGTACGTGACGCTTTGGGTTTGGAGGGGATGCACCACCCAGATCAAGGCGACTACCAGAGCCAACCATGCCGACGCCCGACCCGAACCGCGACCGTAAGGGAGCGGCCGTGATTCCGAACCGCGACCGTAAGGGAGCGGCAAATCAGAACCGCGACCGTCAGGGAGCGGCAAAGGCCAAGCAACACGTACTTCCCGCAACAGTGTCCTGCGGACGACACCATACAAGGTCAGTGCCGCCAGGATGTGTATAGTCACATTGACGGCGTGATAACCCCAGACCTTCAGCTCGCCCATCGTGTAGTTGATTGTCAGGGAAAGGTCGACCACGGGCCGGTGGCCGGAGAGCACTTCCCACGGTGGCCAGAGGTGGCGAAGGCGCTCGTTCTTGACGATGTGGGGCGTATCATCAAAGAGGAACACACCGGCAAAGCTGTTGAGATAGACGATCAGCCCCGAGAGGACCACCAGGATTGGCAGAAACCGGTGCCAATGCAATGGCACGTCCGGCTTACGCTTCTTTCTGCTTGCGGACTTCCGGGATAATCTCACGTCTTTCAACTCAATCTCCGCCGACAACAGACTGATGCAGCGCTAGTGCTCTGTCAAACCTGGATTGATGGGTGGCATGCCCAAGCCCGTCGAAGACGGGCGCCGGCATGTTGGATGCCGCAAACACGCTCATCCAGACTCATGGCGGCGCTGCGCTTGGCCATGCTACCCATCAACCGAGTGTTGGCAGAGAACTAGCCCGGATTATTCATACCAGTCTTGCCAATGGGCGTAAGCCCTTGTAGCGCCACCCACAAGGGGTGACGCTACATCAGGTTGCATTGTCCGATACAACTGTGACCGCTCGCGCTCTTTGAGGCTTTTCCCGTCGATTCTGCTCGCGCTTGGCGCGGGATGAAAAGGTCCCCCCTCAATTAGCGTGGTTTTTGACCACGCGGCATGAAGGGGGTACTCCTTGGGTG
>JBARRC010000419.1:0-3309 GCA_049644045.1 Phycisphaerae bacterium | reverse complement strand
GGAACACACGGGGACGGTGCATCCGCGCAGGCTGAAGCCCGCGGCTCGACTGCATCCGCGCAGGTTGGAACACACGGGGACGGTGCATCCGCGCGGGTTGGAACACACGGGGACGGTGCATCCGCGCAGGTTGGAACACACGGGGATGGTGCATCCGCGCAGGCTGAAGCCTGCGGCTCGCTGCTTAAGGGCAACCGCCTTCGCTATGGCGAGCTTGTGGTAAACGGTGAGTTCATAGACGAAGTAATCGTCAGCTACATCCCCGCCGATAATGTGCCCACGTTTGACATTTCTGCGCACGGCGGTGTCCGCGTGATCGAACGCATCCTTGAAGCGCTGCAACGGCTCGGCGCCCCCCTCTGTGACGAGGGCCAGTCACCCGCGCTGATTTGGCCGACGCACAATCTGATCGACCAAGAGGCTGTCGAGACCATGTCGCGGGCCAAGACGGAACGTGCCGTGCGATTCCTTGCCTGGCAGCACCGTCACCTGACTTTGAGCTTGGAGTCAGTGGCCGCGCGGTGCCAGGAGGACCCGGCTCAGGCCCGAGATGCTTTGGAAAAGATGTCGGCGGGCTACCGGGCGGCCCGAACCCTGATCGAAGGTGCCACCGTGGCGATCCTGGGCCCGCCGAACAGCGGTAAATCGACGCTCTTTAACCGCCTGGTCGGCCGTGACGCTACGATCGTGTCTTCGCGCGCAGGAACCACGCGCGACTGGGTGACGGCACCGGTGGAAATGGACGGCATTCCGTTGACCTTGGCGGACACCGCGGGGCACCGCGAAGCAACCGCGTCTCTAGAGCGTCTTGCGATTGACAGCGGACTTCTGATTGCCCGGCGAGCAGAGTTATGCCTTTTTGTTCTTGACGGCTCGCAACCGCTGTCACCGGCAACCGGCGAGCTGTACCGAGCCTGTGAATCCCCACCGGACCGCTTGACGGTTATCAACAAGCTCGACATGGGATGTGTGTGGGACGCGACGGCCGCACCCGACTGGCCGGCAGATCGAGAAGATGCGCCGCTTCGGGTATCAGCCCGAACCGGTGCCGGTTTGGATCGACTCACGCGAAACATTTTACAGATACTCGGGTATGGCGACTGGGTCGATGAAACGCCCTGCCTTTTCACACTGCGCCAGCGCGAAATCGCAAAAAAGGCGCTATCGGACCTTTCAGAGAGCCCGGCCAAAGCCGAAACGACTATAAGGGGGCAACTGCTTGGACATTGATGCGATGATTTTTCCCTTGATATGGGTCTTTCAGCCACCTAGAGTTTGAATTGTTAGGCGACAATTTGCCCTCGCCGTCCCGTATGTGCAACACACGAACACGGCGAAACGGATCAGCGCATGTCCATAACCGACGACTCTCAATTCGCTCGCGCGATAGTCGAACGCAAGCTCTGTACGGCGAATGAGCTGGAGCTTGCCCGGTCAGAGCAGAAGGCCCTGGTCGAAAGAGGTACGAGTGCCTCCCTCGCAGACCTGTTACTGCAGCACGGCTACGTCACCCACACGCAAATCACCCGCTTGAACATGGCGTTGGACGAGGACTCGATGTACAAGCCCGCGCAACAGATCCCGGGCTTTCAGATCCTCCGTAAAATCGGTCAGGGGGCGATGGCGGTGGTCTACAAGGCCAAGCAGTTGAGCCTGGACCGCATCGTGGCGATCAAGGTGCTCCCCAAACGGCTGAGCGAAAACCCCGAATTCGTCAAGCGCTTCTACCGTGAAGGAAGGGCGGCGGCCCGTCTGAACCACGCGAACATCGTCCAGGCCTTCGACGTAGGCGAATCGGGCGGCTATCACTACTTCGTGATGGAGTACATCGACGGTCAAACCGTCTTTGAACTGGTGGATGATGGTCGGCCGATGAAGGAGACCGAGGCGCTGCGAATCTGCCTGCAAACCGCCAAAGCCCTCAAGCATGCCCACGCTCAAGACCTTATTCACCGCGACGTCAAACCGAAGAACCTGATGATTACCAAGGCCGGGGATGTGAAGCTCGCCGACATGGGTCTGGCACGGGAAATGAGCGATTACGCAACGGCGAAGGACGAGGCGGGCCGCGCTTATGGAACCCCGTACTACATCAGCCCCGAGCAAATCCGCGGAGAAATCTCGATCGACGCCCGTGCCGACATCTACGGGCTCGGCGCGACCTTCTATCATATGGTCACCGGCAAGGTACCCTTCGACGGAACCACCCCCTCGGCGGTGATGCACAGGCATCTGAAGGAAGCATTGGTTCCTCCGGATCATATCAACCACTCGCTCTCGGCTGGCATCGGTGAGATCATCGAGGTGATGATGGCCAAAGAGCCGGAGGATCGTTATCCCTCCATGAATGAGCTGATCACCGATCTGGAAGCGGTCGTGCGGGGAGAGCCGCCCCTCCAAGCGCGCAAGAAATACGATCACGAGTTGCTGCAAACACTGGCCACGGGGTCGCGAGTGACCGACGCGGCTGAAGCCCAAGACCTGACCGGACACTCGCCGCGCATCTCAGCGCAGTGGGTGGTCGCACTGGGTATCTTGCTGGCGATCTCCGTCTTGTGCAACGTGCTCCAGGCTATCCGTTAGTCACACTCGGCTACCCTGGAAAGCGGAGGTATTGGATCGGGGTTTTGCAGGCGCGCCCGCCCGTAGCTTGGAATCGACGCCCCCCAGTTCTCGGAGGTGCCTATATCACCGCCGACTTTGTCGAGTTCGGCAGGCACCACCTCGAGACAACCGACAAGCGTCTCATTCGCTTTCACATAGTCGTTGACGAACTGATTCCAGACCAGGGGGCTATCAAAAGCCGTGGCGTCCGGGGTGGGTTTGTAATGGAACTCGATGTCGAACGTCTCGACATAGTAGCCGTGCGCTTCCGTGATGTAGTAGTAAAGCCGGTTCTTGCCGCTGGCGGTCTCGACTTCCACCCGGACGGAAAGGTCGGCGGGTTCGACAGGTTCCTCACCGGGCAGATCGCGATCCTGAAGCAGGCTTTGAACCTCCCTGATCCTTGCCCTTTCCTCCTCGCTGATGCCGTCGTCGAAGGTCATCTCCTCCTTGGCTGGGACCGGCGCCCGCATCGCCACATAAACGACAAGACCCGCCGCGACAACGATGAGAATCCAAAAGCGTGGGCTCATGGTTGACGTTCCTTTCAAACAATCCAACTCATCGGCCTGCGGGACGGCGGCCTCGACCGTCATGTCAGCGCCGTGAGCGCGTGGCTGTGTCGAGGTTCCTATCTCGACCCCACTGGTGCGGGATTCCTGTCCCGTGGGGGAACGGATTCCCCTGTTCCCGGGGTGCGAGAAA
>JBARRC010000418.1:0-3393 GCA_049644045.1 Phycisphaerae bacterium | reverse complement strand
GTCCTATCTGATTCGCATCGGCGGCTTCCTGGGTGAGCAGGGCACCGGCCTGTTGACCGTCCTCTGCGGCGTCGAAGTGTGCGGACCGGGTAGCGGGGATTGCTTTTCAGGCAACGGCACGCCGGGTTGCGACGATGCGGAGTGCTGCGAGACGACCTGCGCGTTGGACCCATATTGCTGCGATGTCGAATGGAATGATCTCTGTGCGTGCGAGGCGTCCGGCCTGTGCACGGGCGCATTTGACAGTTGCGCACCCGGCAGCGGTGACTGCTCCGAAGACAACGGTACACCGGGGTGCGACGATGTCGACTGTTGCAACACGGTCTGCATGGTGGACCCGTACTGCTGCTGCGGCACGTGGGATGACATCTTGTGCGTGGACGAGGCAGCCGAGATGTGCTACTTCACCGAGAGCTGCGGGCCGGACAGCGGCAGTTGCTTCCTGGCTAACGGTACACCAGGTTGCAACAACGTAGCCTGCTGCGAAGCCGTTTGCCCGGGGGATACATACTGCTGCATAACAGAGTGGGACCAGGAGTGCGCCGACCTGGCCGCAGAAACGCCGGAGTGTCGTTAATGACAGCGACAAAAGGATGGACAAAAGGGGGAAAGGGGGGACAAAAGGGGTCAGGACCCGATTCCTGCCGCTCCCTTACGGTCGCGGTTCTGTTTTGTTACTCGTGTCGCAGCGCGTCAATGGGATGCACGATGGCGGCCTTGAAGGCGGGGATCATCCCGAAGAGAACGCCTACCGTGGCTGAGAAACCCAGCGCGATCATCACCACCCAGACGGGCACGGCGATGTCGACCATACTCGGGTGCAGGGACGCGATCGAGCAGATGGAGTAGCCCAGGACGATCCCGATCACGCCGCCGACGGTCGCCAGCACGACGGCCTCGGTCAAAAACTGCGACATGATGTCCCGCCGTCGCCCGCCGATCGCCTTGCGCAGGCCGATCTCGCGGGTCCGCTCGGTGACTGACACGAGCATGACATTCATGATGCCGATGCCGCCGACGACCAGCGATATGCCCACGATCCCCGCAAGAACGCTCGTCGCGATCATCTTGACCCGCTCGAAATCCCGGAGGAACTCATCCTGGCGTATGAGCCGAAAGTCGTTAGGCTGCCCCGGCTTTAGGTTATGACGCTCGCGCAGCACCCGGGTCATTTGCAGCGAGGCCTCCTCGACGTCCGCCTCGCTGGTGGCCTCGATAACGAAGGGCATGAATTGGCGCATGTAGGGGACCATCTTAATGGCGGTGGTGTAGGGAATGAGCACGATCTCATCCTGCCTCTCCCCCATCATGTTGCCCTTCTCCTCGAGCAGGCCGAGGACCCGGAAACGCTCCTGGTTCAAGTAAACGTAATCGCCGACGATCTCGTCGCCGGCCTCGAGCAGCTTGAGCACGTGGCGCCCCAGCACGCACACGTGGCTGCCCAGGTCCACCTCGATCGGGCTGAGGAAGCGACCCTTATCGACGAAGAAGTTGCGGATGCTTTGAAACTGCTCGGTGGCGCCGCGCAGCTCCACGTTCTCGGCCTTTTCCCGCCCATACTCGACCGTCGCACGGGAGAACAGGATCGGCGTGATGCGCCGCACCTTATCGCACCGGGCGCCGACGGCGCGAACATCCTCGATGTCCAGGACGACCCGCCCGATCATCCGCCCGCCCGGGCCGGACGGGAATTGCGGTATCACAAACACCATGTTGGTGCCGAAGTCGCGGAGCATGCCTGTCACGTAATTCCCGAACCCTTGTACGAAGGAGACCACCGTGATCGTGGACATCACGGCGATGATGATGCCGAGGGTCGTCAGCACCGAGCGGGCCTTGTTCGCCCAGATCTGCACCAGGGCGGTAAAGATGTTCTGCCATTGGCGCTCCCAGGCCCCGCCAAACCAGTCCCCGAATCTCAGCGGGGCGGCAGCCAGCCGCGCAAAGATGCGCCGGCGATCTCCGACGGATCGAACTGATATTGCGGTATCGGCGGTGGCTGACAGTGTCATAGCTCGTTCACTCGTGTCTCATCGCGTCGATGGGGTGCAAAAGCGCGGCCTTGAACGCCGGAATGATTCCGAAAATCACCCCGGTTCCCGCGGCGAACCCGAGCCCGAGCATCACCGACCACCACGCCACCGACACATCCACCATCTTGGGGTGCAGGGACGCCATGTGCGTGATCGCGTAACCTGCCAGAACGCCCATCACACCGCCCACGGTGCACAGCACGACGGCTTCGGTCAGGAATTGCAGCAGGATGTCGCGCCGTCGCCCACCGATGCTCTTGCGCAAACCGATCTCGCGCGTCCGCTCCGCCACGGAGACGAGCATCATGTTCATGATGCCGATCCCGCCCACCAGAAGCGATATACTGACGATCCCCGCCAACACACCGGACGTGATGTTGCGCATCTTATCGAACTCGCGGAGCATCTGATCCTGCCGCTCGATGCGAAAGTCGTCCGGTTGTCCCGACTGCAACCCGTGCCGCCGACGCAGGATCCGCGTGATCTGGGCCTGAGCCCGAGGGATATCCTCCTCACGGGTCGCGTCCGCGAGGAAAAAGACGCTGGTTCGGCGCGTAGGGTACATGTTGATCGCGGTCGTGTAGGGGATCATGACGGTCTTGTCCTGATCCTCCCCCATGAGCCCCCCCTTGGGTGTGAGCAGGCCGACCACCAGGAACCGTACGCCGTCAAGGTACACGTGATCCCCTACGACGGAATCATCACACTCCAGCAGCTTGAGCAGCGTGCGACCCAGCACCACCACGTTGGCGTGGTTTTCGACATCGACCGGTCCGAAGAACCGCCCCTCGTCGACAAAGAAGTTGCGGATCGTCTGATAATGCTCGCTCACGCCACGAACGGGTATGTCCTCGGCTTTTTCCGACCCATAGGTCACTTCGGCGTTATGCGTGTAGACGAAGGGGCTGATGCGGGCCACGTTGGGACACTCCATCCGGACGGCCTCGATGTCAGCCACATTCATCTCAACACGACCCATGCCCGCCCGGCGCTTCTCGGGAGGCACGTAGGGCCGAACGACCATGAACTGCGTGCCGTATCCCCGCACCTTGTCGGTCATGAATTGGCCGAATCCCTGCACGATGGACACGACCGTAATCGTCGACATGACCGCGATGATGATCCCGAGCGTGGTGAGAATGGAACGCCCCTTATTCGCGCCGATTTGTATTAACGCGGTGAGGATGTTTTGGAAGCTTCGGGAGGCCGCCCCTACCATGCCGACCCAAATGCGCAACGGGATGTTCAAGATACGTTGCATCATGACAGAACCACCGAGCCGCGGGCTTTAGCCCGCGCGGATGATCGAACATCGCTGGACCGAGAATCTCGCTGGACCGAGAATCCCTTCTCGGTCCTC
>JBARRC010000417.1:0-5809 GCA_049644045.1 Phycisphaerae bacterium | reverse complement strand
CCTTGTTGGTTCCCGAGCTCGATGTGAAGAGTTGGCGACCCAAAGCCGCGTCGGTCAGTGAGTCATTCACCGTCTTGCCACCTGCGGCGCGTAACAGGGACAAAATGGCGTCTCTAATCGGGTCGATCTTCCAATGGGCGACCGACACAACCGAGCAGTGGTCGCGCGAGATCACTGCGTATCTGGATGAGCAGATGGAGACAGTGCGTCAGTCCGGTCGAATCATAAAATAAACCCCTTACGCCCAGATGGAGAATCGTGACTTGGCGCATTGAGGGCTGCGACCCCATTGCTCGCCTTCACCAGACCCACAATTGTGTACACCAGTCTTTTGGCACACTCTCCGCCAAGATTGGTCCTATACGCCAACCGGTTGCGATGGTTTCTCGAAGCTGAACACTTCCCCGGCAACGTCGACCACAACGTGGTCGCCGGCGGTGAACTGCCCGTTGAGGATGCGTCTGGCCAGGGGGTTTTCGATCTCCTGCTGGATCAGGCGCTTGAGCGGGCGGGCGCCGTAGGCCGGGTCGAAGCCGTCCTTGGCGAGCCGATTTCTCGCCGCCTCGGTTAGCGTCAACGTCATGTCACGATCAGACAACCGATCGCGCAGGTAGCGCATCTGAATCTCGGCGATCTTGGCCAGGTCGTCGCGGGTGAGTTGCTGGAAGATGATCGTCTCATCGATGCGGTTGAGGAACTCGGGCCTGAACCTGGCCTTGAGGACTTCCTTAACCTTCATCTCGATTTCGACGTCGGCTACGGCGGTTTCACCCGAGCCGCTGTCGATGAGCTGCTGAATGTACTCGCTGCCGATGTTGCTGGTCATGACCACGATGGTGTTTTTGAAGTCGACGGTTCGACCGTGGCCGTCGGTCAGCCGCCCGTCGTCGAGCACTTGCAGGAGCACGTTGAAGACGTCCCGGTGCGCCTTTTCGATCTCGTCGAAGAGCACGACACTATAGGGCTTTCGATGGACGGCCTCGGTAAGCCGCCCGCCCTCCTCGTAGCCGATGTAGCCCGGCGGAGCGCCGATCAGGCGGGCGACGCTGTGCTGCTCCATAAACTCGCTCATGTCGATGGGGATGAAGGCGGCCTCATCGTCGAAGAGGAACTCAGCCAGGGCCTTGCACAACTCGGTCTTGCCGACGCCGGTGGGCCCGAGGAACAAGAACGACCCGATGGGCCGGTTCGGATCGCCCAGCCCCGCCCGCGAGCGACGCACCGCATCCGAGACCGCCCGGACGGCCTCGTCCTGCCCGACGAGGCGGTCGTGCAGCCGTTCCTCCATCTTGATGAGCTTTTCCTTCTCACCTTCGAGCATGCGCGAGACGGGGATACCGGTCCACTTGCTGGCGACCTCGGCGATCTCCTCGGCGGTGACCTCCTCGCGGAGCAGGCCGCCGTCCTTATGCAGCTCGGCGAGCTTCTGCTCGCGTTTCGTGAGGGTCTCTTCGAGTTCACGCAATTCGCCGTATCGGATGCGGGCCGCCCGCTCGAGATCGCCCTGCCGCTGGGCCTCTTCGAGCTCGGTGTTCTTGGCGGCGATCTGCTGCTTCACGGCTTTGATTGCTTCGAGTTCACCCTTCTCGTTTTCCCATTTCGCGGTCAGGCGGCGGTTGTTCTCTTGCAGCTCCGCAAGCGTTTTCTCCAGCGTTTCGAGCTGCTTTTTGCTGCCTTCGTCCTTTTCCTTCTTCAAAGCTTCGCGTTCGATCTCGAACTGCATGATGCGGCGACGCAGCTCGTCGAGCTCGTTCGGCAGTGAATCGTTTTCGATTCGCAACCGCGAAGCCGCCTCGTCAATCAAATCGATGGCCTTGTCGGGAAGCTTGCGATCGGAGATGTAGCGATGGGACAGCATGGCGGCTGCCACAAGCGCGGCATCCTGGATGCGGACACCGTGGTGCGCGTCGTACTTGGGCTTGAGCCCACGGAGAATGGCGATCGCATCCTCGACGGTCGGCTCCCGCACGTAGAGCGTCTGGAAACGCCGCTCGAGGGCCTTGTCCTTTTCGACGTGTTGGCGGTATTCGTCGACGGTCGTCGCCCCGATGCAGCGCAGCTCACCGCGGGCCAGCGCGGGCTTGAGCAGGTTGCCGGCGTCGACAGCCCCTTCCACTTTGCCCGCACCCACCACCGTGTGAAGCTCGTCGATAAAGAGGATCACCTTGCCCGCGGGTTCGGTCACCTCGCGAATGACGGCCTTTAGCCGCTCCTCGAACTCGCCCCGATATTTCGCGCCGGCGATCAGCGCCCCCATGTCCAAGGCGACGACGCGTTGGTTCTTCAGCGTTTCGGGTACGTCGCCTTCAAGAATGCGCTGGGCCAGCCCTTCGACGATGGCGGTCTTGCCGACGCCGGGATCACCGATCAGAACGGGGTTGTTCTTCGTGCGGCGCGCGAGAATCTGCATACAGCGCCGGATTTCCTCGTCCCGGCCGATGACGGGATCGAGCTTGCCCTGACGCGCCATGGCTACAAGATCCCGGCCATAGCGCTCCAGCGCCTGATAGGTATCCTCCGGGGTTTGTGACGTAACGCTGGCACTGCCGCGCAGCTCTTTCAGGGCCGCCAGAATCGCATCCTTGCGCGCGCCGCTGACCGTGAGGATCTCTTTGGCGTCGCTCTCAACGTCAGCTAGAGCGATCAAGAGGTGCTCGGTGGAGACATACTGATCCTTCATCCGGTCGGCCTGTTTCTGCGCCGTTTGAAGAACGTCGTGCAGTGAGCGGTGAGCGGTCAGCGACCCACCCGATACCTTGGGGAGCCTCGCCAGCTCGGACTCGAGGATCGAGCGCATCTGCCCGACCTGCGCGCCGGCTTTTTCCAAGAGCGGAACGACAATCCCACCGTTTTCGGCGCCGTTCGCACTCGCCGCCGGTGACACCAGCGCCGCCAGCAGATGCAGCGGTGACAACTCGCTGTGGCCCATTGTGGCCGCGCGCTTCTCGGCTTCCTGAAGTGCTTCAGCCGCTTTGATCGTAAATCGGTCCATCATGATGCACACCCCTATCCAACAGAAACCCTACACGGCCTCCGGTCGCGTAATCCTGCACGGCGTGTTCCAGCACGGCCAAAGCCCTAAGTCATTATTGAGCAGAGACTTACAGATGTTGGAATGATGGAGAAATCCGCCACAATCCCCGCCGCTGCCATTCTGGCAGCGTCTCGGCGTTATCGGCGGACTCTGGATTTGAATGATACCCAGGTTTTGCGCAGAGCGTTCGCCGCTGTAGAACTAGCGTTTGACGCCAACAGTGCTTGATCGCGCGCGCCTATTAGGTTATACTGGGCGACGGATCGCATGCGCAAGTTTCCGAGGGGAGGTGGTAACCCATTGCTTGTTCGTTAACGGAGCAAAGAAAACGCCCACGGAGCACGGCTCCTGTATGCCGTTTCTCTTGACTGAATCCGGATACAACTACAGAGAGGAATTGCCATGTCTACCAGAGGAAACGCACAGTGTCTTGGAGGGCCCTCGGAACACCAGCACAATGGGGGCAGGTTTCGGTACGCCCGAATGCTCGTTCCCTGCGCCGGGCTCGTCGCGCTGGCGGGGCTGTTGGCCGTGGTCGGGGTGGTCTCGTATAGCCCCGCCAAGGATCCGTATCCGGATCCGCTCGTCTGCCACTCTCCGCCGCCTCCGGAACCGGGCTCCGCGCGGGCGTGGGAGGTCGAGATTCCGGTCTCGACCTATTCCACGCTGAACACCCGTCACGGGAACTTGCTCACGGCCATCCCGATCGTGAGCTGGTCCGGCAAGGGGCCCGGCATCTCGATGGCGCTTTACCACAACGCAGCCAACGTGGACTCCGCGATCGACCTGACGGCTGGGGCGGGGTTTGATTTGGGCCCGGGGTGGATGATCTCGTACGGTAGCCAATTGATCCTGGACAACCCGGACGCCCCGACGAGCGTCATCGTCGTCGCGGACGACGGGACGCAGGACGTGTACGAATGGAACGGGAACGAGTGGGTCGCACCGCCGGGTGTTCACGATGTTCTAACGGAGGAAGATGATCCCGAGTTGGGCGCTGTATGGCGGCTGACACACAAGGATCAGTCGGCGCACGTGTACAAAAAACTCGACGAGGTCTTAAGGCTGCGCTGGGTTCTCGACGCCACGGGAGAGGGGCTTGGGGTTTACTATATAGGTGCTGGGCATTCCCGTATCAATACTGTCGGTGCGGGGCGCGTGCTTGAATTCAGGTACGACGACAACGGACGCCTGGTTGAGATTGAAGACCCGCACGCAGGGGAGGATGAGCCCACCGGTGCCGACATCGTCAACCAGGTGCGCATCTGGCAGCTTGAATACGATGACGTGACCGGGTGGCTCGACAAGGTGATCGATCCGATGGGGTACGAGATCGTCATCGGGTATGACGACGACGGGCGGATCAGCTCGATCACCGACAAGAGGGAACACGGGGGCACGACGGACACGTATTCCTACACCTATTGGGAAAGCGGGAACTTGAAGCAGGTCACCGACCCTGAGGAGATGACACAGAAGTTCGCGCTCGAGTGCGTCGCTCCGGGTACCCTCATCGGTCACTACTCGGACCGCCGGCAAAACGAGTGGACGTACAGGTATCATCCAGACGGCCCCTTGGGCTACCCGGACGGAAACCTGCGCAAGATCACCAACCCGCTCGGGGCCGCGCAGACCTTCCAATACGATAGCGACCGTAATGTGATCCTCTACCGCGACGCGCTGCTTAATGAAACGACGTTTACGTACGATGACCGCGGGAACATGGAGACCATGACCGTCGATCCCGGCGGGTTGGACCAAGTCCAAAGCTGGGAGTACGACGAGTACAACAACGTCACCGCCTATACGGGCGCGGCCCAGAACACGGTCGAGTTCAAGTATGACCTTGAGGTCGGTACCCAGAGCTTTATCTGCGTGCCCTTCAGTAATCAACCGTGTGGGAGATGCTCCGGCGGTTCCAACCCCGGCGCGGAGTGCATGACCAACGAGGATTGCGACGGCGGCACCTGCGGCGAACCCGACGACAACATGTGCAGCGGCATTTGCGATGGCCCTCCGTATCAACCGTGCCAGACCGACGAGGAGTGCGACGGCGTGTCGTGTATACCAGGGTTCTGCAAGGTCTCCACGGAACCCAGCTACCCGACGCTATTGACCAGGATCATTGAGCCGCCGGACGGGCAGGGAAACCCCGTAGCTACAACCACGCTTGGATACTATGTCGACGGTCCCTCCGCGACGGCGTTGCTCGAGGAGGTACGCGATCCGAACGGCGTCTGGACCCACTTCGAGTACGACCAATGGGGGCAGCTCGCGGTCTACGACGAAGGTGAAGATCCGTCCGGTGGACCAGTGGGCGTCTACTACTGTGGCTATACTTTCGACTCTGCCGGACGCCTGATCCGGAGCGCGTGCTCTTCGCCAAGCAGGGCCGCCCAGGGCGGCCTCATGCATTACGATCCGATCAGCCGCCCGATTAGCTCGGAGTGTGTGTTGTGGAAGGGGGATTCTGAAGAACCGCAGCCGCCACCCGGTTTTCCGACGCTCCCGGACGGGCGCAGCCTTCCTGACGTTTACGCAGAGTGGACCATTCCTGCGGACGGCTACTCACCCAAGGGCGAGTTGCTGGAGATGAACGTGGTTCTTACCGTCGGTGGGGACGAGTCCACCCGGGATCACACTGCGGCCTACGACGACCTCGGGCGGCTGACCAATAGCGCCATCAGCTCCAGCGAGACGGGCTACTGGATCGACCGCGGGTTTACGTATAGCCACGACTGGACGACCGGGGAGTATTGGCGTACGGGGCCGGAT
>JBARRC010000416.1:0-5018 GCA_049644045.1 Phycisphaerae bacterium | reverse complement strand
GTCTACAGCGACACCCGTATCTCCGCCGAATTGTTTGGCGAGAAGACCTCGTGGCTTGACTGGTGGGGCGCGTCGGCGGGCGGTGTTGGTATGCACCAGGCGGCCTGCGCACTGGATTCGAGGAGAGACGACGGATCGATCGCCGACCCGACCTTCGCACACTGGCATAGAAGCGTTGGGTTCAACCTCGCCTATGATAAGCCAAGCCTCGTCCTGTGGACGTTGGAGAACTACCTGGGTCGCGAGCGCTTCGATCGCATCATGCGGACTTATTTCGAGCGGTGGAAGTTCCGCCATCCTTGTCGAAACGACTTCATCGCCGTCGCCAACGAGGTCGCCGGCGAAAACCTCGACTGGTTCTTCGATCAGCTCATCGGACAACCGACTTCACTCGACTACGCCGTCGCTTCGATTGCCAACGTTCCCGTCGACACGCTCGATGAAGGTCTCTCCACGTACGAGTTCCGAGCCGCCGAGGACGACCGCAGCACGGAGGAGGATGACGAAGATGTGGAGGAAGACGAGGATCACAAGCCTCACCAGAGCACGGTCGTCTTCCGCCGCGTCGGCGAGGTGATCTTCCCAATGGAGGTCCTGATCGAGTTCTCGGATGGCGAAGTCGTGCGAGAGACCTGGGACGGTCGCGATCGCGTGAAGATATACCGGTTCACGCGGCCGGCGAAGGTTGTCCGGGCGGCCATCGACCCCGACCACAAGGTGCCGCTCGATGTCGATCCCCTCAACAACAGCCGCCGCATCGAGGAGAACGAGAACGAGCTGGTCAAGAACAAGTATACGCTGAAGGGCTTTTTCTGGATGCAATCCCTTCTGCAGCTCTTCAGCATCTTTGGCTAGGAGACCGCGATGTCGCCATGGACTGCTTTCAAGAACGGCATGGCCAGGATCTGGTTCCACAAACGACTGCTGTTGTGGCTCTATCTGATCAATCTGGTGTTCGCTTCCGTACTGGTGTTCCCGTTCCGAAACGTCGTCAGCGAAATCAGCAAGACTGACCTGGCTGACGAGTTCGTGTCCGGTTTTACGGTTGACTCGTTTGCCGTGTTCTGGTCAGAACATTCGTCGGCATTTAAATCACTTGGCTCTGCGGCCGTAGGGCTCGGGGTTCTCTACCTGATCGTCAACATCTTCCTCGTGGGCGGAATCATCACGACGCTGACGGCGGAGCACCGGGTTTCGCTGCGGCGTTTCTTCTACAACGCAAGCCGATATTTCGGACGATACCTGCGCCTCTTTGTCCTACTTGGCATCGTCATCGGCCTGATATTTACTGCGTATGGCACTTGGGTCAACGAGTACGTTGAGGACTTACAGAAAGACGCCATGACCGACATGGCTTCGTTTCTGTGGCGCGGTCTGGCTGTGGTCGTTCTGCTCGTGTTTATCTCGCTAGTCCTCATGGTGTTCGACTATGCGAAGATCCGCACGGTGGTCGATGGTCGCCGGAGCATGTTTCTTGCCGCCGTGACCGCGTTTGGGTTCTCGTTGCGGCGGCCGTTGCGAACCGTATCACTTTTCTATCTGAATCTCGTGATCGTCGTCCTGCTGTTCGCCATCTATCTGTTTGTGGAGAACCAGTTTTCAAATGCGACCGTGATCTCGATGGTGGGCCTTTTTGTCATCCAACAGCTCTTCATCCTGAGCCGTATCTGGATGAGACTCTCGTTTTTCTCGACGCAACTCGTTTTCTACCGATCGGCCAGTGAAGTGCCGCCGACAGCGCCCCCGGAGGAAACCGAAGCCGTTTCGGAGCTGAGCAGCGAAGCCTAGTGTTCTGTCACTGCTCAATTACGGGATAGAGCTTCCTCCGTTTGATTCGTGCGTTGTCGATGCATCGATCCAGGCACTGACGCCCCAGAATGCCCCGTTCAATCTCAGTCATGTCCAGCACCTGCTTGTAGGTGCGCACGAAGGCATATCGCACACGCGTCTCCAGCGCGCGGCGGCCTCAAACTCCGCCAGCCACTCAGCGGGAATACCTGGAATTGTCGTCGAGGATACGTGCATCATGGTGAACCTGAACGCGTCAGCGTTCCCCGTCCGGGGCTGCTTCGGGTCCAAGAGCTGCGTCAAGGGCGGGTATCTCCGGGCGCGCGTGTCAGATCTGGGCGCGATAAAGTGTTACTTTTTTGGCCTCGGGGAAAGAGTGCATCTTTTCTACATTTTTTAGTTGACCCTGGGTTGGCGCCGGTGTAATTTATCGGACACGACCTTGCGAGGTACGCGGGTTGGCTATCGTACCAGGCAGGTGACGGACTGTTGGCGTATCTTGCTCGTCGGGGAAAGGTGGTCGGTGTCTGTGCGAGCGTCGCATCGAGACACGGGGTTGTCGCGCAGGGTCGGTTTGCGAATTGAGCGGTGCTGGGTGACGCGATATTGGCGTCACAAGATTTAGCGGGTGAGAAGTACCATGTCTGGTAAAGCTGGGAGGCGAAGGAAGTGCTCCGGCAAAGAGCCATTGTAGCGTGGGCATTGCCCATTGCTCATCGGCTGCGCGCGTTGTGCCAAAAGGCCGGCACGGGGCGGTACACCGGGCAGATGTCTGCCCGGACGGCAACGCAGCTTTTCGATGAGTCTTCGTCTCCGGCTGCACCGAAGATATCTGCGTCAGAATCACCGAGGAAAAGCGCGTTAGTCCGTTTCGCAGGGCGTCACAAATGGGGCGTTGTCACGCTCCGGACGCGATCACATTCTGCCGAACGCTTATCGTTTGGCCCCATCTGGGCAACAACGACGTTGTTTCTGCTCTTGCTGATCCTTAGCGCCTGCTTCATGGCGGTATCTGTCGGATGCGGGAGGTATTCCTGGACTGCCTGGGTCAGCCTTTTGCCGCTGTTTATAGCAATCCGCCTGATGCGGCCGCGAGTTGCGATGCTCTGCGGGGCGCTCTGGGGCCTTAGCTTCTGCCTGTCGTTGGTCTTTGGGACGGAGGCGGCAGGTCCGCGGACGTTCCCATCGCTGGCCCTGTTGACCGCGGTGCCTGCGATCTACGCATATCTAGGCGCGCGTCTCACCCAGCGTATCGGCTTTGCGCCACTGTTTCTGGCGCTGGGGTGGATCGGAGTCGAATGGGCTCTTAACCCGCTCGGTTTGCGTAACGGCCTCCTCGCCGGCTCGCAGGGGGATGGGTTGCTGATCGACCTGGTCGGGAAGTTTCTGGGCTACGGTCTGGTGGCCTTCCTCGTCGCTTTTGTCAACGCATCGTTGCTCTCAGTGTTCGACATTGCTGCCTTTCGAGTTGCTGAACAGAGACCCGTCGTGGGATCCGACCCTTCGGTTAGATGGGTTTGGCATTTCATTACGGCGAAACGCCTGTTTTCCCGGATGCATTCCTGCCAACCTCGCGCGCCGCCGGCGTTGGCATCGTGATCCTGTTGTCGTGCGCACGCATTTCGCGATGCGCTGGTAAAGCGAGATCGACTGAGATTCTCCGGCACATGCGGCCCCGCGCACAAAGAGGCCATCACATAACCGTGGACAGCACGCGGGGCAGTGGTCGGTGGATCACTTTGAGACGCGCGTGTAAGGGGAGAGAAGAAATGATACTACGAAGGAATCCTGTTTCGTTTGCAGCCATCGCCTGGGACGATGCCAGAGGCGTACTCTGGGCAGGAACGGACGATTCCGAGAACGCCTTCAAGTGTATGAGATTGACCCGGCTACCGGCGTTCCGGGGTGTTCCCCGGGGCATTGCCAAGCCGGCGGGCGAGTCCAAAAAGCACCACAGAGAAATAAGGAGGATCAGGAATGGCAACACGTAAAGTTTTTTTGACGGCTGTGTGCATGGCCATAGGTAGTCTGGTCTGGTCGAACGCGGCCATGGCCCAAAGCAGTGAGACCAACACGGGATACGACGTAGGGCGGGCTGATGGCTGTTACTGCGTTGGCGACTCCGATGGTGGAACCGCGTGCGTCCCTTCGGTACTCTGTTCCGGCGCGACGGCATGTACGAGCAGCACCCAATGCAACCCTGGCGAGGTTTGCCATCAGAATAATTGTTGTGGCGGAGCCCTGGGGATTGGGCTGTGCGTGGCCCCTACAGCACCCTGCGAGCCACAAACCTGCGGGACTGCTAATATCCACGACTGCATCGGCCCCCCCGTTGTCCCCGCCGAAGAATGTACCGGTACCGGGCCTGTCTGCTACGGGGCGGCCGATCCGGGCGCGGGTGGGGGTATTTACGAGGTGGACTTCGGCGCCGTAACCACCACGTTGCTGTTCACGCCTACGCCTCCGGCCACCGGATGGTACGGTGCCACCGACGGTCTTTCCCCGACCACCTTCTTCGCCACGCCATTCGGCGGCTCCCTTTATACCGTCGATGTGGTCAATCAGACCGCGACGGCGGCGCCCGGCCCATACCCACAGGAAATCAAGGAGCTGGCCCTAAACGAGTGCAACGGGATCCTGTATGGTACCGACTACGTTAACCTGTACTCAATCAACACGACCACCGGTGCGGCGGCGCTAATCGGGGCGCACCTCACGCGTCTCGACTCCGTTTGGGCGATGGACTATGACGCTTCCATTAATGAGCTGGTTGGCGTCAACGCCAGCGATGATATAACGTACTATATCAATATGTTCACCGGTATTGCGGCCGCAGTGGGGCCAACCGGTGTGGACCGCATCACTGACATCTGGTACGATCCTGGCAGTGGAACCATGTTCGGGATTGGCAACATTCCCAATCGGCTTTTTGTATTGAACACGACAACCGGTGCCGCAACCGTATTGGGCCCAGTCGACACGAGCATTCTGGGGCTGGGCAACGTCGGCACCGAGTTCGTGCCCGAGGCCTGCTGCTTCCCCGATGAGACCTGCCAGATGCTCGATCCGCTCTGCTGCGATGACCTTGGCGGCGTACCGCAGGGAGCCGGATCAGTCTGCCTCGGCATGGAAGCGTGCTGCGATCCCATTGGGGTGTGCTACATGGCCGACGCACTGTGCTGTCTAGCGAACGGCGACAGTCCGCAAGGTGCCGGCACGGTCTGCACGGC
>JBARRC010000415.1:0-8911 GCA_049644045.1 Phycisphaerae bacterium | reverse complement strand
GGATGCTGCAGCGCCTCCGACGCCGCCGATGCCCGGTTCGTGGCCGGGATGCTCGGGATCCCCTTCTACGCACTGGATTTCCAAGCCGACTTCGACTGGATCATCGACTATTTCGCCGACGAGTACGTCCGTGGCCGCACCCCGAACCCCTGCGTCGTCTGCAATGCACGTCTCAAGTTCGGAAAGCTCGTCGACTACGCCGACGCCGTGGGTGCGAAGTACATTGCCACCGGTCACTACGCCCGGATCGCCCGCCACAATGGCTGCAACGTTCTGATGCGCGGCCGCGACCCGCAGAAGGATCAATCGTACGCTCTGTTTGGTCTCGACCGCTCGGTCCTCGACCGGGTGATCTTCCCCGTCGGCGAGCTGACCAAAGGCGAGGTTCGCGGGATCGCCACCCGACTCAACCTGCCCAATCGTGACAAGCCGGACTCGGTCGAAATCTGCTTCGTACCCGACCGTGATTACGCGCGTCTCGTACGCGAGCGGCGCCCCGAGGCGTTCATTGAAGGGGATGTGCTCGACCAGGAGAGTCGGGTGATCGGGCATCACAAGGGCATCGGGCAATACACGATCGGGCAGCGGCGCGGCCTGGGCATTGCGGCTGGAAGGCCGATCTATGTCACGAAGCTCGACGTAATTGACAACACGGTGACCATGGGTGACGACGACGCCCTGCTTGCACGGACGCTGATTGCGGATCGTGCCAACATCCTCGTCGACTGGCCCGATCATCCCTTTCAGGCGGCGGTCAAGATTCGCTACCTGCACAAGGCCGCCCCCGCCACGGTTGAGAAACTCAGCGGCGGCAGGGTTCGCGTCGTGTTCGACGAGCCTCAGCGGGCCATCACGCCCGGCCAGGCCGCCGTTTTCTACAACGGTGAGGTTGTGCTCGGCGGCGCCTGGATCGAACGAGCCGAATGCGAAGCACCCGAGGGCAAACACGCTGCGGCCACTCGGTGATCACTATCAGTGCAATAAGGAGAAGCGTATGAAACGTTTATCGTTTGTTGTTGTCCCCGTTGTTATCGGTCTGGGTGGTGCAAGCGCGCTGGGGCAGCGCGGCTTTTCCGACGTTCAAATCAAGACCACCCACGTCGCGGGCAACATCTACATGCTCGAGGGTCGCGGCGGGAACATTGGCGTATCGGTCGGCCCTGACGGCGTGCTCATTGTCGACGACCAGTTCGCTCCTTTGGCAGACAAGATCCGCGCGGCAATTGGCAAGCTCGGAAAAGGCAAGCTCAAGTTCGTTCTGAATACGCACTGGCACGCCGATCACACGGACGGCAACCCCGAGTTCGGGCCCGAGGCGGTGATCATCGCCCACACGAACGTCCGCCAACGTCTGGCCGTCGACCAGGAACTCTTCCGGCGAACGATCAAGGCTCTTCCGAAGGAGGGGCTGCCGGTCATCACTTTCGACGAATCCCTGACCATCCATTTCAACGGCGAGAAGATCCGCGTTGTTCACTATCCTCACGGCCATACGGACGGGGATAGCATGGTCTTCTTCACCGGTTCCAACGTGGTGCATGCAGGTGACGACTTTTTCTCGGGGATGTTCCCCTTCGTCGACGTGGATCACGGCGGCGATGTGGATGGTCTGACCGGGCACATCAAGGCGCTGATCGATCAGCTCTCGCCCGACGTGAAGATCATTCCCGGCCACGGGCCGCTCTCGACCCTGGCCGATCTCAAGGATTATCACCACATGCTGACCGAGACGACGGAGATCGTCAGGAAGCGTATGGCCGCGGGCAAGACGCTCGACCAGGTCAAGGCGGACGGACTGCCCGAGGAATGGGAGCGCTGGGGTACCGGCTTTCTCAGCACCGAACGGTGGCTGGAGATCGTATACCAGAGCTTGTCTAAAAAGGGCACCGGTTGATAACAACGATCCACAGATCACTTCCACGGATCGCATTGCGGCGACTGTCGACTGATGGTACGCCGGACGACGCAGGAACGAACACCCTCAAGGGTGTCTGCACGTTAGGTTGCTTCACGTGCCGGTTCGGTGGAGACCATTACGGGTCGAAGCCAGCCGGCCCGTCAGATTGCCCCGACCATCCCTTGCAGGCGGCGGTCAAGATTCGCTACCTGCACAAGGCCACTCCCGCCACGGTTGACAAGCTCAACGGCGGCAGGGTTCGCGTCGTGTTCGACGAGTCTCAGCGAAACCGCGCGTGTCACTCAGTGAACACCAACCTATTCTTCGTCGTCGACGCAGGCTCCCGTGTCGTCCCAGAAGCTGTCCGTATCGTCGAAGGTGATCAGGTCGTACTCGAACAGGTACTCGGTCGGGTTCCAGCCCACCATGCGCGGGCCTTGGACGTCATCACCTTCGCAATCAATGTCGCTCGACAGAACGAGCCAGATTTTGGCGCCATCCTCATTCTCGTCGAACGGCGCCGGCAGGTCACAGGTATTGACCATCGCCCTGATGTGCACGTTTCCGAACTCGTCGCCCATGCCCTCGCCCAGGCAAATCAGGCCCTCGCCCGGCCAAGGATCAGGATAATAGATCAGCGTGTACATAGACTCCGGTTCCAGGCCATGTCCGTTGAACACGAACCTGAACACCGGACCCGACAGGCGGTAGTTCATCTTTCCCCAGGCCCCGTCCTCGACACACGCCCACTCGGGATCCTTCTCGCAGAGAACCAAGTGTCCAGTGTTCGACTTGCCGGCCCGGCTGGTCTTGCCTCCCCGGAGCCTGCCATCTGAACCAACCCCATAGATCAAAGCACCTGTGATGAGAAACGTAACAAGCTTGTACATAGATCGAACCCTCCAAACAAACGTCACACCCTAATACCCTCAAGCCACGGGCACCGCGCCCGACACCTGGGGCAACATCACCTTTCCAAAAAAAAACACACAAACAGCCGGTAGCCTAAGCACTCGGTCTGAATGAACTCAATTATGGCAACAAGGTCCGCGTATCCGTTGCCCATCTCGCGCAACGATGAGTATACACTGTGGTGAGGTGGTTGGCAACCTCAACCTCAGAACGGGAAAACCGAACAGGTTCAATCTGCTGATAATCGGATGTCGGGTGAACTCTGGGGCAGAGTCCGCCCCTGCCGAGAGGCGTAAGACCGACCCTGCGTGGGATGGTGTTCCACGTTCCCGAGGATTTATTGGACCTATCCCGTTTATGTCCTGACCTTCATCCTCAACACACGGACGGCGTGGTGCTGCCACAGCATTGCTGTTCCAGCTCCTCGACGAGGACCGCGAGGTTCTGCTCCTTTTGACCCACGGGCGTCATCCAGCGGGCCGGTTCGTCCTTCTGCAGCATCTTCGAGATGCGACGGCAGGCCAGTATAACCGTGGAATGGTTCTTGTTTCCCATAAAGCGGCCGATCTCCGGAAAGCTCATGTCCGTATGCTTCCTCGCGAGATACATCGCAATCCCGCGTGCGAGGGCGATCGTCCGTGATTTTCGCGACGTATGGAGATCGGCCGGCGTAAGACCGAAGAATATCGCCACCACGCTCTCGATGTCGGAGAGCATCACCACCGGGGCGGTTTGCCGGACCAGATCACGAATGGCCCGTTCCGCGAGAGACAAGGTGATGGGTTGTCCGGTCACGTGCGCCTGGGCCACGACTTTGAGTAAGGCACCCTCGAGTTCGCGGATGTTGGCCCGGAAATTCTCGGCGATATGCATGAGGATGGGGTCGCTGATATCGACCTTCAAGCGTTTGGCGCGTTGCCGCAACACTCCCACCCGTACCTCCAGATCGGGCGATTCGACCCGCACGACCATGCCCGAAAGGAATCGGCTGACGAGCGATTCGGAGAAGTGCCCGATCATTTTCGGGTGGGCATCCGAAGCCAGGACGATCTGCTTCTCCGCGGCGTCGATGGCCTTGATCGTGTGCAGGAACTCCTCTTGGGTCGCGCGCTTGTTGGCCAGAAAGTGAACATCGTCGATGATCAGTGCATCAAGATCGCGATACCGTTTGTGGAACGCGTCCGTTTCGCGCGCCTTGATCGAATACACGTAGTCGTTCGTGAACTCCTCGCCCGAGACGTACCGCCAGCGAAGCTGCGGGTGACGTTCCCTCAGACCGCTGCAGATAGCCTGTAGCAAGTGTGTTTTGCCCAGCCCGCACCCCCCATGAATGAACAGGGGGTTGTAATGGTTAGCCGGACTCTCGATCACCTGACGAGCGGCGGCGTAGGCCATCCGGTTGGATACGCCCACCACGAAGTCCGCCAGCTTACCCTTCAGGTGAGGGGTGACCGGCAGGGAACCGGAGCGTTTCTGCTGCCGCGCCAGGCGCTCCGGATTGTTGGCGACGTAGTCAACCTGCCGGTCGGGCTGCTTCTTGCCCAGCCCCTTGGCGAGGGCCGGGTCGATCGCGAAGCTCAGGGTGAAATCGCGCCCGGTGATCTCGCGCGCCGCCTCGCCGATCACATTCGCGAAATGCCGCTCGATCCACTCCACAACGAAGTGATTCGGGGCGCTGACGCGTAAGTAGTCTTCGGTAAAGGTGAAACGAGTTGCGTTCTTAAACCAGACGTTGAACCGCTGGGGACCGACCTTACAAGCGATCCGCGATTCGACCAACGAGACGGAATCCTCGGCGCACGTAATCACCACCAGCTCCTCGTAAGAGAAGGAACCACAAGAAAACACGCTTGTGTAATGTTCGAAAAAACGCTAAGAAAAGGCCATATCGCGACCGGTGCCCGCACGACCCCGACCGCGTTCCTGTGTCGTGTTCATTCAACCGATACACGGAAAATACCACGTATCCGGCGTAGCGTCAACAACGTTTATCGACGCACAATTGCGCAAGTGTCGGTGTTTCCCATCTGGCAAAGGGTTACCGCGAAAAAGTTTTTTTTCTCCACCGATCCGCCCGTCGGAAGGCCCGACTGTGGATAACCCCAGGTAACCGCTCGCTACATCCTCAAGCTCATACGCGGGGCGGACTGGCAATCCAAGCGTCGCGCACGCCGGTCTCGACGAAATCCCACCGCGCATACATCCGGCGGGCCGATGTGTTGCGCTGGTCGACCGCGAGTGCCATGATATTGACACCACGCTTGGCGGCTGCGTCCACGGCCCGCTGCAGTAACGCATCCGCAACACCCGTTCCCCGCGCGGATAGCGCAACCCCCATGTACACCACCTCCAGGGCCCGCTCACCTAGGATCCGGTTGAGCAGGATTACCCCCACTGGTTGCCCGTTACGCTTCGCCATCCACCACAGCGCGGGGTCGAAAACGCCCGTAGCGCGATGGCCGGCGAGCACCTGGGCCGTCTGGCGCAAACCCGTAAGTTCCGGACAATCCAGACTTTGGATGTATGTTCTCTCGACCGCGTCCTCGAACAGCAACTCCCGATCCGGCGCGTAGCGCACCCATTCCAGGTCGCGTGGTACGTGGGACGATTGGCCGGTGGGCGCACCGTGCCGACGGAGGTACCGGAGGCGGGTCAGATAGCGAAAGCCGGCATCGTGCAGCGTTCGGCCCAGCATGTCCGATTCCGGCGCAACCAGAACCTCGAGCAGCGCGATCGACTGTTGCCACGCGGCCGTTTGCAGCGCCCGAAGAACGGCCACCGTAGCCCGATAATTGCCGCTCGCTCGCACGTCGCTTGGCACGAGAACGAGGGCTGCCGCTCCGGGGGACTCCACGGCCAGGCATGCGCATAGCAATTCTTCGTTCTGATACGCTCCGAGGAGAAGATCGATCGACCCCCCGCTGCGTTGGACGTTGGCAAGCAAGTCGGCCACTTGCCGGGCGGGCGAGGCTCTCCCTGGCGGCGGCTGGAGGCCAAAAGCCAAATGCAAGGCAAGGTGGTGGTCCGGGCTGTCGGCCGTGATTCGTCGTACCTCGAACTGATCACCGTCACCACTCATGCCATGCGCATCCTGCCACCGTTGGTTCTTCAAGGGTATTGTGGCCGGTGGCTCGGCCAAACGCGGTTCCACAAGTGTAGTCGCGGCGGCGGGAAGGCACAAAGCCGCGTCTTAGAGCGTGTTTGAGAAGGGTGTTGTTCTGTCAGAGCCGCGCGGCGTAAGCCCGCGGACAGCGTTTTGCCATCCGCGGGGGTCACCGGGCTTGCGCCCGGTGCTCTGACCGGCGGCGTCTCTCCAATCCCCAGTATCATCAGAACCGTGGAGACGCAGGGTAACGCTGTCACATTAAACACGCTCTTGGGACGATGAGGGTCCGCTCGCGAGGAAGCTACTCGGCTGTACTTTTGCTTTCGGGAGTGCTGAGCGGTTCGAAATCCTGTAGGAGTTCGTCAGCGTTCAAGCGATGACTCTTTAGAATTTGGACGGAGCCGGTGAGCTGGTTAACCGCGACGGCTTCGGTAACATTCTTGATCTGCCTCTCTTCGATGGTGATGGGACCTTTAAGTTCGTGCTGAAAGGTAATGGAGCGTTGCCCGAGGCTGATGGTAACCCTCGGATGGATAACCCCCGACACGTGCATCCGCGGCTTGCCACCCGCGCCGGCCTCTTTGAGCATTCGATCCCGGCGTTTCTCTTCTTCGGCCATTCGGGCCGCGGCCTCCTCGGCCTTGTACATCAGCTCGGTGGCCTGTTCTCGCTGGGCCGGGCTTAGACGCTTGAGATTGTTCAGCAGCGGTTGCACCTTCTCGCGAGTGGCCTGGATCGCATCGCGGGCGGGCTGCAGCTGCTCGTCGATTGCGACGCATTCCGCCAACACATCGGGGCGGATTCCGACGAAGATGCGCGCGGGGGTGCCCGCGTCGGTGCCGAGGACGGCTACGTCCGCCCCGCGTGCGGCGTAGGCATAGCCACCGATGATAGCGGAGTGCTCGGCGATCAGGCTGCCATTGGTTCGAACCTTGGAATTCATTAATTGTTTGCCGATCATCACGTCGCCTTCGGCGGTCAGATCAGCTTCGGAGCAGAATTTCGCGATGATTTTACCGCCCGCGGAGACGCTCCCGGCGTTTCGGCCCACGATGCCGCCACGCACGACGACGTCATCCTTGGCCTTGACGACGGCGGCTTCGATCGCAGCTCCCACAGTGATCGATTTCGCCGAGCTGACCTCGAACCGGTCGGGAATGGCTCCCTTGATATCGACGTGCGTAGACGAATCGACGTTGCCCGTGTCGAAGCCGACATCACCCGTAATCGTCAAGACTTCCTGGATCGCCAGCTTCCGTCCCTGCTGGGCGACTTTGCCGGCTACGTTAGCAATGAGCTGCGATGGATCGTCGGGGGACCGCCGCAACGTTGCATCGATTTCCAGGCACGTTGGCGTGCGGCTGGGCTTGAGCACTTTGCCCTTGACGTCTACACCGTTGCGCGCGGAAACCAATGGAGTAATGGATCCAATGATCGCATCCTTCTCGACGGTGACGATCGAGTTGAGCGTGTAATAGTTGACCGGGGCATCGTCCTGCCAGCCCTTCGCTTGACTTTCGAACAACGAGTCCCAAATCAGCTCCTCATCCTTTCCGTCGTCCGCGGGCCGGCCCTTCGCCACCACGAACGGCTCGGTGAGCGGCTCATCGCCTGCCGCCAGACGGGCAAACTCAGCCACACGGCCCTTGACCGCGTCATCGACTACAACCTTGGCCGCTGCGAGCTCAGCCAGCACTTCTTCCTCGGTGACCGGCTCGTCGCCTTTGGTGCCGCCAAGTTCGACGGACGCTGTGAGTTGATCCGGCGCAATCTGGACAGCAATACGCTTTCGTGTGGTCGACGCTGTAGTGCCCATCGAGGTTTTATCGTTCAATCTCCAAGCAACGTTGACGACAAAGCCCAAACAACCGGTGGAACCACCCTCTCGATCCATGCCATTATTCGCGAGGTCCGGTAATGCGTTGAGTCGTTGGTGATGCCGTTGGCAGGTGGTGCGACAATGCAGTGTCCAATCGTCGCGGGTATGGTTCACCCGTTCTACGATTGAAAGTGTCCTAGGCGTCTGGAGGATGTGACGGTCAATACACTTTCTGCGGAAGAGCCATCAAGAAGGAGAAAATGTACGACGCACCCCCTCTCAAACCGGTAGCTGATCCGATCCGGCGTCAACGGTGGTACGTCGCACTGCCAGCGTAGATCCGCCGAGATATCGTGCCGTGAGCCCCCCCTGTCATTGGGCGCTTGAGAATGAGTTAGGAGCTTTTGCGGCGGAGGTTGGGCCGGCTGTTGGAATCCCGAACACCGCGTTGCATCCCCCGGCCGGGGGATTTGCATGCGAGGTGTTGTGCTGCTATAAAGTTACCCGAAGATACGGGGCGTAGCTCAGCTTGGCTTAGAGCGCAGCGTTCGGGACGCTGAGGTCGCTGGTTCGAATCCAGTCGCCCCGAGTTGACGTAAATCCCGCCGAACGCAGAACTTATGCGTACCTGCCTGCGTCGGGCAGTGCGGCCAAGAGGCCCTCGGAAATCCGGTAATTACCGGATTCCGGCTGCTTGGAGGTCTGCACATGCCCACGAAACCGCGAACACCGTCGTGCCGCCTGCACAAGCCGTCCCGCCATGCCGTGGTAACTCTGGATGGCAAGGACTTCTATCTTGGCCCACACGGAACCAAGGGGAGCCGAGATGAGTATGATCGCCTGATAGCAGAATGGCTGGCCAACGGCCGGCGTCTATCGAACACAGCCAGACGGGTGGAGTTGACGATCAACGAGCTGCTCGTGGCCTACTGGCAGTTTGCGGAAGGATACTACCGCAAGCACGGCAAGCCCACCGTTGAGATCGGCAAGATCAGGGTCATCATGAGACCCTTGAAGCAATCCTATGGTCGCGCGCCGGCGTGCGAGTTTGGACCACTTGCCCTCAAGACGCTCCGCTAGACCATGATCGATGCCGGCCACAGCAGGGGCCACATCAACGAACAGAACGCCCGAGTTAATCGCGTATTCAGATGGGGTGTCGAGAATGAGCTGGTCC
>JBARRC010000414.1:0-4799 GCA_049644045.1 Phycisphaerae bacterium | reverse complement strand
CGCCGGCGGGGCTCAAAATCGACGGCAGTGCCATTCGGATGGTGTCCCCCGATTCCGCGGATCGCCGGGCAGCGATGGCTGCTGCCGCCCGCGAGCGACTCTGCCGCGAGCACACCTGGGAGCACCGCATCCCCCAGATGCTCGCCACCGTTGGTGTCAGCGTGTCAGCCACATGATCCTGCGCGGAGACGAACCCTGCGGCCCGCAGGCCGGAGTTACGATGACTTACGCGCTTCGGCAAAGACGCGCTGGGCAGCCGAGACGCCTGTCCCGATCGTCAGGTCGAAGCCTTGCTCCTTGAGCGTCAGCTCCAACGCAGCGATCGCGCCAAGTGTATCGAACGCGTCGACGTAGCCCATGTGTGAAAAGCGGACGATCCTGCCCTTCAGATCACCTTGACCTCCGGCAATGTGGAAGCCGTACTTGCTGCGCATGGTCTTGCGAAGGGTCGCTTCGTCTACGCTGTCGGGAATGACCATGGCTGTCACGGAATCCACCGGATCGGCCGGGTAGACATTCAATCCGATCGCCTCCGCCGCGGCGCGGGTCGCCCGGGCGAGCATGGTCGTTTCAGCCCAGATGTTTTCCAAACCGCGCTCTTTGATCCCCCTCAGGACATAAAGCAAACCGCGCACGAGCGAAACAGCCGGGGTGTAGGGCGCGTCGAAGGTGTCAAGCGACTTCCGGTAGGCCTTCACATCGTTGTACAGCGTCGGCATCTTACCGGAGTCGATCCGCTCCCACGCGCGGTCGTTCACGGCTGCGAAGCCCAGACCCGGCGGGAGCATCAGCGCCTTTTGCGAACCGGTGACGTAAACGTCGACGCCCCACTCGTCCATCTTCACGGGCAGCGTACCGATGGCCGTGATTCCATCGACGAGCAGCAACGCCCCGCGCTCTCGCGTGATCTTGGCGATACCCTCGACATCCGTGAGGGCCGTAGTGGACGTTTCACTGTGGACGACGATCACGGTGTCGATCTTGGGGTCAGCGTCCATGGCCTTCGTAATGTCCGCCGGCTTCGCACCATGGCCCCATTCGAGGTCCAGTGACGTATGGTCGATGCCGAACGTCGCACACACTTGAGTCCAACGCTCCGCGAACTTACCGTTTCGGATGACCAGCGCCTTGTGCCCCGGCGGGCAACAGCCAACGATCGCCCCCTCCATGGCCGACGTACCACTGCCGGTGAAGGTCAAACACATCGCCTTTGTCTGAAACAGATACTGAAGGAGGCCGTAGATTTCTTTGTGCATGTCCCGATACCAGGCCGTCCGATGGTGCTGCATCGGGCGGGCCATCTCGAGCATGACCTCTTCGGGAACCATTGTCGGGCCGGGTGTGAAGAGCCGTAGCTTTTTCATGGTTACTCCCCTTAGTGGTTGAGGTCTCCATTTACGAGTGCCGCGGACGACATTATACACCAGGCGCCACTCGTTGCCAGCCCGCTCGACGGGGCTGCGAACTTGCGATATTGACGAGCGCCGGAGTGGTTGCGATACTCAGGTTTGGTTCGCACCGATCCCAATAGGAGAACAGCAATGCCCAAGTTCAGATCCCGCATCGTGCCGGTCGCGGTTTCCGTATCGTTGATGTTTGTCTGTGGTTGCGTCTCTCACGTTCCAGCCAGCCGGCGGGCCCATTTTTCGATCCACAAAAAGGCACACATGGAGTTCACGTCCGACGACGTGGAACAAATCGAACGCAACTGCCCGTTCGGGATGCCCGACACCAGTACCGACTGGGACCACGGGCCGACACACTACGTGGTTCGAGAAGGGTACGTGCTTCAACATAGCGCGCTCGACAAGATCCCTATTTGGATCTGCGAACGGGTCACCAAAGAACAGCTTTCCGGCGACGCCAAACGCCGAAACCGGTTCGCCGCCGACCCTTACTTGTCCGAATCTCAACGGGCGGAGCTGGTAGACTACCGCGGCACCGGCTACGACCGCGGTCATCAGGCCCCCGCCGGGAACCAGAAGAAAAGTCAACGCCTGAAGGATGAGACATTCTATCTGTCCAACATGGCGCCCCAAGTACCTGCCTTCAACCGAAAGGTATGGCGCAGGCTCGAGGAGGTGACGCGAAGCTGGGTCAAGGACCACCTGGGCGACGCGTACATGATCACGGGGGGCTTCTTCTACGATGCGGATGAAGAGGATGACGTGACGGCCGACGGTATCATCGAGTACTATGTGATCGGCCCGGGGGGGGTGGCTGTTCCCACGCATTTCTACAAGATCGTCGCTGCGCAGGATGAACAGGGACAATGGCACGCCATCGCGTTCGTGCTCGAGAATCGAGAGTATGACCGGCCATACGAGTTCGAGGACTACGTCCGGTCGATAGACTGGGTCGAGGAGCGCACCGGCCTCGACTTCATGCCCGAGTTGGATCCGCATAGCGAGAAACGACTCGAGCGAAACCCAGCCACATTGTCCACCTTTGAGGGATAAGCCCCGATGTTTGCCGTCAATCATACCAGGATGTATAGGCCGGTCCGCGGTGGGATCGCGATCGAGAACCCCCGGGCCTCTGTGCCGGGAACGCTCGGTCTTTTGGGACGCGATGAGGAGGGAAAGCCATGGCTTGTGAGCTGCTATCACATCCTGTGTCGCCCGAACCGCGCGGATTTCGATGACCAGGAGCCTATCCACCAGCCCATCGATGAAGGACCCGAGACTCTGATCGCGCACGTCTACCGGGACCGCGCCGATCCCGACCTGGACTGTGCAGCCGCAAAGCTCGTCGACCAGATGGGAGCGATGGAGGAGATCCTCGGACTGGGGCCGGTGGGAACGCCGACAGTCCCGACGGTCGGACTTCGAGTGATCAAGTCAGGGATCGCCACGGGGATCACCGAGGGGGTCGTCAAGAGTGTTTCGGACCAGCGCGTCACCATCGCCGTGACCGACGGGTTTCCGGAAAACTACAAGCTGTGCAAGTTCGGCGACTCCGGTGCCGTGTGGATGACGCGAGACGGCGTAGCCCCCGTCGCACTTCATAATGGCGGGAACGATACCGGGCAGCACTACGCTACGGCGGCGCCGATTCTGAGCGTTTTGGAGTCGCTGAGGCTGAGGCTCCCCTAGCCGTGGCCTGTGCGCGAATTGTCGCTGGAGGCGCCCCCTATGTCCACACGGGGTGTGGCGATTGACACGGGCTTGCCACCGTAGGTATCGAAAGGAGGCTTCGGACGTATGAAATCGTTTCGTCGTGAGCTGTGGTTTGAGGTTCCGACCCGTCGGGCGTTTATCAACATCACGCCGCAGGTGGAGGAGGCCTTGCGCGAGAGCGGGATTCGGGAAGGCTTATGTTTGGTCAATGCGATGCACATCACCGCCAGCGTCTTTATCAACGACGATGAATCTGGTCTGCACAAAGACTACGACGAGTGGCTGGAACAGCTCGCCCCCCACGAGCCGATCGAGCGCTACCGCCACAACCGCACCGGCGAGGACAACGGTGATGCGCACCTCAAACGCCAGGTGATGGGCCGCGAGGTGGTCGTAGCCGTAACCGAAGGCCGCCTCGACTTCGGCCCGTGGGAGCAGATCTTCTACGGTGAGTTCGACGGCCGACGACGCAAACGCGTGCTTGTCAAGATCGTCGGTGAATGACGTTCGTCAGCGAGCCGCGGGCTTTAGCCCGCGCGGACGTGCGAACGCAAAGGCAAGCCGCGGGCCTGAAGCCCGCGCGGATGTACGTAGTGCGAGCCTACATTGTGCCGAGAATTCTTTTTCGGCACCTGCCAGAGGACCGAAAGGGGATTCTCGGTCCGGCTCGCTTTGGGCGTGGCTGAACGTGTCTTGGCCCAGGGTTCAAGTGGAATCTTTGCCACTTCCGAATTAGCACATTATCGCTTTAATGTGATTCCGGTATTGACCTGTTCCGGAGTGGTACCCTAATCTTGATCCTGCCAGGCTTGGTATCCTTCTCGGAGGACTTACGGTGCCCTTTTTCGGATGGCATGATGACTTCGGTTTCTGATGATCGACTCCTTGATTCTACCTCTCGATCGTAGTCGAAACCGAGAAAACTTTATAGTAAGAATTTGATAGTACCCTCCTTGCCGGAGTGGCGGAATCGGCAGACGCGCGGGATCAAAATCCCGTCTGGGCAACCAGGTGAGATTTCGAGTCCCTCCTCCGGCAAGTTTCTATCGGCCTTTGGCCCGTTCTGGGCAGAAAGTGGACAGTACTGGAGGACCATTCCCATGACGACATCAGTTTGGATGATGATTCTTGCCGTCTTACTGGCACCTGTAGTCGCTATCCAAGTTCAGAAAATGCTGGAGCATCTTCGCGAGAGGCGGTGGCGGAAAATGAACGTGTTCCAAGCGCTCATGGCTACACGAAGTGCGAGAGTGTCGCCGGAACATGTTCGTGCCTTGAACATGATCGATCTAGAGTTCTCCGGCATCCGCTTCTATCGCAAGCCCAAGCCCTCGGCGAAGGACAAGCGAGTACTCAGCGCCTGGAAGGCATATCGGGCCCACCTCAACGAGCAGTACGATCGGACATCACAGGATGCGTTCCGTGCATGGGTACGTCGTGGTGACGATCAGTTCCTGGCGCTCCTGGATGCCATCGGTGAAGGACTTGGGTACAACTTTGATACCGTCGATCTTAAGCACGGCGCTTATACTCCGCTGGCGTTCGGTGAGATAGAACTAGCACAGCAGTCTTTGAGGACCTTCGTTGCCGATGTTACCACAGGGAGGCGCGCCATTCCCGTGGAGGTTCGCCCGCCTGCGGAGAACCTTCCCGTTCCCGCGGAGGTCCAAAGGCCCGAGT
>JBARRC010000413.1:0-4662 GCA_049644045.1 Phycisphaerae bacterium | reverse complement strand
TCGACGGCGTCCACGGCCGGTACGCGCTGGGCATCCTGCTCCTCCAGGACATCGCGGTGGTTCCGCTGGTGCTCGTGGTGACCGCGTTGGGAGGCGAAGGTCAGGGTTCGGTGGCACAGATCGGCTGGGAGATGGGCCGAGCGGCCGGCGTGGCATCCCTTCTGATGGCGGCGCTCTTTGTGGTGCTCAATTACCTCGTGCCGCTGCTGCTAGGCGCGCGAGAAGCAGCGCGGAATCGCGATTTGCCGATCCTGCTGGCGATCGTTACGGCCGTGGGGGCGGCGTGGGCATCGCACAAGCTAGGCCTTTCGCCGGCGCTCGGAGCATTCATCGCGGGCTTGTTGCTGGCCGAGTCGCCCTTTGCCACGCAAATCCGCGCCGACATTACCTCCGTGCGAACGCTCTTCGTAACACTGTTCTTCAGCTCGATCGGGATGTTGTGTAATCCGGCGTGGGTGCTGGAACACTGGGCGACGGTCACGGCCGTGGTGGCGGCCATCGTGCTCGGCAAGGCAATCGTGATCTCCGGCGTGGCGCGTCTGTTTCGTTCCTCGCCCGGCCATGCGGTGGCGACAGGCATCTGCCTGGCCCAGGTGGGCGAGTTCTCATTCGTGCTTGCCGAGGTGGCGCGACAGGGACAATTGATCGACAGCGGCTTGTTTGAGTTGATCGTTGCGTCCACGATTGGAACGCTGTTCCTCACGCCGTATCTGGTGGCTGCCGCGCCGCATGTTGCGAGGGCCGTCGGCAGGCTTTCGGCTTGGCGGTCCCAGGCACTACCCCGGCAGCCTGAACCATCGACCGAGCCCACCGCAAAGATGAGTGGCCATATCGTGATCGTGGGTTTCGGTCCTGCGGGCCAGTGCGTTGCCAGAGCGCTCGAACAAGACCACCAGACGCTCGTTGTGGTCGTCGAGTTGAACGCCAAGTCAGCGGATGTCGCGCGGGCATACGGCTTGCGGACGTACATCGGTGACGCAACCAACCCGGAAATGTTGGAACACTTGTGCGTCGGAGCGGCTAAGGTCGTCGCGGTGACAGTGCCCGATCCAGCCGCTGCCCGGCAAATCATCGAGGGAGTTCGTTCCCTGGGAACGGATACGTCAATCATCGCGCGGGCGCGGTATCACAGGTATCGTTCGGAACTGGCCCTTGCTGGAGCGGTCGCGGTCATCGACGAGGAAGAACAGGTCGGCCTCCAGATGGCCTCGGCGGTGCAGGACAAACTACGGGCCGGCATTACCCACGGTTAAACCCGTGGGTCACTCCACGTGGAGAAAGTGGACGACTTTATGAGTTCTCCATCGAACATCCCTGAATCACCGGCCCCGGACCTCGGCAGCGAAGGGGTAACCAGCCGCATCGTCGAGGTGTTTCTTCACGGAAATCTCTCGGCCATGTTGGTCGTTCTCTCGTTGATCGCCGGTGCGGTGGCGCTGCTGGTTACGCCGCGGGAGGAAGAGCCTCAAATCGTCGTGCCGCTGGCGGACGTACACATCTCCATGCCCGGGGCCTCGGCCGAGGAGGTCGAACGACAGGTCGCGCTGCGGCTGGAGAAGATGCTCTATCAGATTGACGGCGTCGAGTACGTCTATTCGATGAGCCGTCCGCACGAGGCCGTCGTCACCGTCCGCTTCTACGTCGGTGAGGATCGTGAGGACAGCCTCGTGAAGATATACAACAAGCTCCAGAGTAACACCGACGCGATCCCGCCGCAGGTGGCCGACTGGGTGGTCAAGCCGATCGAGATCGACGACGTGCCCATCGTGGACATCGCGCTCTGGAGCGACCGGCACGACGACTTCACGCTTCGCCGGGTAGCCGAGGAACTGGAGAGCAGAATCCAGTCCGTTCCCAACACCGGTCGGACACGTATCGTAGGCGGCCGGCCGCGGCAGGTTCGCATCGAGTTCGATGCTCAATTGCTGGCCGGTCGGCAGGTGAGCCCCGAGCAACTGGCCAACGCCCTGCGCGGGATGAACACGGTGCTGCCCGGAGGCAGTCTCGATGTAAACAACGAGTCGCTGCTTGTCGAGGCAGGTAACGCCTTTGCCAGCGCAGATGAGATTCGCCGGCTGGTCGTAGCCGCACCGCATGGCAACCCCGTGTATCTTGGCGATGTGGCCGAGGTCATCGACGGGCCCGCCGAGCCGCTGACCTACACCCGCATCGGGTTCGGACCGGCTGCGGCAGACGACGACACGATCCCGACTGATCTTCGCGAGCGCGCCCGTGACTACCCGGCCGTTCACATCGCCGTGGCCAAGAAGAAGGGCACCAACGCGGTCACGGTGGCGCGTGCCGTGGAACAGCGGCTAAAGGAGTTGCGAGAGGACGTCCTGCCCGCGAGCGTTTACACCCGAATCACGCGAAACTACGGCGAGACCGCAAATCAGAAGGTCAACGAGCTGGTTGAAGGGCTGGCCGTGGCCATCGTAATCGTCATCGCCCTTATAGCGCTGACGCTTGGCTGGCGAGAGGGACTGATCATCGCCACCGCCGTGCCGATCACGTTTGCGCTGACGCTGCTTGTCAACTATCTCGCGGGATACACGATCAACCGTGTCACACTGTTTGCATTGATCCTGGCGCTGGGCTTGGTGGTGGACGATCCGATCGTGGACGTGGAGAACATCTACCGGCACCTTCGGCTTGGCCGACAGAAGCCGCTGCAGGCCGTGCTCACCGCGGTGAACGAGGTGCGCCCGCCGATCATCCTGGCCACGCTGGCCGTCATCATCAGCTTCGTGCCGATGTTCTTCATCACGGGCATGATGGGCCCCTACATGCGGCCGATGGCGCTCAACGTTCCGCTGGCCATGCTGATGAGCCTCGTGGTCGCGTTCACGATCACGCCCTGGATGACCTATCACGTTCTGAAAGGAGAGCATAAGCCAAAGCCCGATTCAGAGATCGAGGGATCGGCGCCGGACATGGACGCGGTCGTGCGGTCCTCGCGGATCTACCGCGTTTACCAAACGATGCTGGAACCGTTTCTTCGGAGCCGCTCCACCCGGTGGACGTTGCTTGCGGTCATGGTGGTGCTCTTCGGCTTCAGCGGGTGGTTGGCCGCCAGCCGCCGGGTGCCGCTCAAGATGCTCCCGTTCGACAACAAGGACGAGTTTCAGGTCGTCGTCGACATGCCCGAAGGCACCACGCTGGAGACCACCGAGTCCGTCACCACGGAACTGGCGTCGTACCTTCGCGGCGTGCCCGAGGTAACCGACGTCACCACGTTCGTCGGGACGTCGAGCCCGATGGACTTCAACGGCATGGTCCGCCACTACTACCTGCGCCGCGGGCCGAACGTGGCTGACATTCGTGTGAACCTCGTTCAAAAACACGACCGTGTGCAGCAGAGCCACGGGTTGACACTGCGCCTGCGCAACGACTTGGCGGAGATCGCTGACCGTCGCGGCGCCAACATCAAGCTCGTGGAGATGCCACCCGGCCCGCCGGTCATCTCCACGATCACCGCTGAGGTCTACGGCCAGCCCTATCACACGTATGAGGAAATCATCGAAGCGGCGCGATGGGTCCGGGAGCGGTTGGAGGTCGAGCCGGCGGTCGTCGACGTGGACGACACGATCGAAGCCGATCAGACCCGGCTGCGATTCGTGCTCGACAAAGAGAAGGCGTCGCTCTCGGGCATTACGGATGAACAGGTCGCCGCGCTCATTCGGACCGCAATCGAGGGCAGCCAGGTCTCGGTTCTTAAGGTTCCCGGTGAGGTGAACCCACTGCCGATCGTCCTTCAACTGCCCAAGACCCGGCGAAGCCACCCGGAGAGCATCGAAAACCTCTACGCTGTCGGGAGTGGTGGTCATCCCGTGCCGCTAGCGGAGATCGGGCACGTCGAGCGAGGTGTGTGGGACGAGACGATCTACCACAAGAACTTGCGCCGCGTCGTTTATGTCTTTGCCGAAACTGCGGGGCGCGCACCGGCCGAGGCCATTCTCGACATCCAAACGGACCGAACCGAGCGAGCCCCGGTGAATGCGGCGTACACTATCCCGCCGACGGCCTCCCCTTCCCCCCGACCGTTGCACGAGCGGACCTACCTGAACAACGGTGGAGGCGTGGCATGGTCAATCCCGGTCGGGTTCGAGGTGGATTGGGCCGGCGAGGGTGAGTGGAACATCACGATCGACGTGATGCGTGACCTGGGACTTGCCTTTGCGGCCGCCTGCCTGGGCATCTACGTGCTGCTGGTCTACGAAACGAAGAGCTACCTCATGCCGCTGATCCTGATGATTTCGATCCCGTTGACGATCATCGGGATCATACCGGGCTTCTGGCTGCTCAACGCCCTGACTGCCGAGACAGTTGGTCAGTGGCAAAACCCAGTCTTCTTCACGGCCACGGCGATGATAGGGATGATCGCTTTGTCTGGAATCGCGGTACGAAACGCGATTCTGTTGATCGAGTTCGTTCACAAGGCCACGGACGCCGGGCGGTCGCTCAAAGAGGCATTGGTAGCCAGCGGTGCGGTGCGGTCGCGCCCGATTTTCCTGACCGCGAGCACAGCCATGCTCGCCGCCTGGCCGATCACACTCGACCCGGTCTTCAGCGGCTTGGCCTGGGCGCTGATCTTCGGCCTGTTCGTGTCGACCGTCTTTACGCTGGTCGTGATTCCGGTGGTGTATTACATGGCCTACGGTC
>JBARRC010000412.1:0-20860 GCA_049644045.1 Phycisphaerae bacterium | reverse complement strand
GCCCGCGGCTCGCTTGAATCGGCACCCCTATTCGGAAAAGTCTGCTACAAAAGAACCACCGTGTGCTCCGATCGCGGTGTCACGTGTCCGACAACGGCTGCGGCCCGGGTCTCGCGACGCTTGAGAGCGTCCACCAGTCGGTCCGTCCGATCCGCCGGCACCGCAATCAGCAGACCGCCGGAGGTCTGCGCATCGGCGAGCACCTTGACCAGGGTTTCATCGACCTCCTTCGACGTGAAGCGATCCCCGATGCACTCCAGGTTCGACTTATGCGTGCGTGTCATGATCCCTTCACGCGCCAGCACCATTGTCCGTTCCATCAACGGGACCGTATCGGCGTGCAGCTCAATGGTCACGCCGCTCGCATCGGCCATTTCGTGCGCGTGGCCGACAAGACCGAAGCCGGTGATATCGGTGACGGCATGAGCACCCACTTCGAGCATCGCCTCGCACGCACCGGCGTTAAGATCCGTCATCACATCGATAACCTCGGCCAAGTCGGCCTCACTGATTCTGCCGGTCTTCCCGGCTGAGGTCAGGATCCCACTGCCGATCGGTTTGGTCAGCACGAGTGCATCGCCGACCTTCGCACCGCCGTTGGTGAGAATGCGATCCGGGTGAACGACGCCGGTGACCGACAGGCCGTATTTGATCTCGCTGTCGCGGACGCTGTGCCCGCCGGCCACCACCGCCCCCGCGGCTGCTACACGCTCGCTCCCGCCGCGGAGGATTTCGCTGAGAATCTCCGTGGGCAGAACCGTGTCAGGAAAGCCGACGATGTTGAGTACGCAGAGCGGCCGGGCGCCCATCGCGTAGATATCCGAAAGGCTGTTGGCCGCCGCGATTCGCCCGAAATCGTACGGGTCATCGACCAGCGGGGGGAAGAAATCGAGCGACATGACCAGGGCCGTCAACTCGTCGAGCTTATACACGCCGGCGTCATCAAAGTGGTCCGTCCCGATCAGGAGATTCGGATCGGTCATGCGAGGCAGTTGGTGCAGCACCTGCACCGTTGCTCCCATGGGGAGCTTGCCCGCTCAACCGGCACAGCTTGCGTAGTCGGTCAATCGGATTTTTCTGGATTCACTCATGGTCGGAGCAGTATATTGATCTTCACATGGTTCGTCATTCCAAGGTCCCGAGGGGTAAAGCGTGAACCGCGATACAACCGATGCTAGGAGATACCTGTTGTCCGCAACTTGTTTCGCGGCAATGGGTACAAACAGTTACAAGCGGTCGAATCGTTCCTGCGCTCCGCCAGCGTCACGGTTGAGTTGACGCTGGACAAACGGACGATTCCCACGACAATGGCGAGCCGCGTCGGGGCAGGCGTGGTTTCTCGTGAGGATTGTTGACGTTCTATGCCTATCATCCGGCTTTTTGTGGCAATCGTGGCTGTCGGTTGCTCTGTACCGCTCGCAGCCCAACCGATCAGCCCGCTTGCAGGTCTCCGGGCGGAGTTGCGTCCGGTCTCGCATCACGTTCCGGTCGGCCGACCCGTTTGGATCCGCTTTTCCATCGAGAATACCACCGATGATCCCATCACCCTGACGGTCCCCGGCACGGAACCGGAGATTCCGTCGCCGGAAACGGGGCTCCCGCTTGCTCATGTTTTCAGTGGTGGTTCAGCTTCTGGTGTTATCGTCGCGACCGAAGCGGGGCGTCGTTGGGAGGAGCCGATAGGCTACCGCCAGCCTTCCCGCGCGCCGATTCTCATGATTGCCCCTCGCAGCAGTGTCGGCACCACCCTCGATTTACGAGAGTACTTCCCGGCCTTCCGCGGGGCGGGGCGGTACCGTGTGGTCTGGCGGCCCTACGCGGCTGGGATCAGCAGCGTACCGATTGTCATGTCCATCGCGTCGCTGAAACAAGCGGAGATCATCACGGACGAGGGAACGATGACGATCCGCTTCTTCTATCAGGATGCACCGAGGCACGTGGACAATCTCATCGAACTCGCCGGGTCGAACTTCTACGACGGCAAGACATTCCACCGGCTCGAGCCGGGCTATCTGCTCCAGGGCGGGTGCCCCCGAGGCGACGGCACCGGCATTCGGCTTGACGGCAAACGAGTTGCGGCGGAGTTCAACGGCCACCCCTTGCAGAAGGGTGCGGTGGCCATGGCCCTGCTCGAGGATGATCCTGACTCAGCCAGTTGCCAGTTTTTCATTTGTAACACACGTCAAAAAGAGTGGGACGGACGCTACACCGTTTTCGGGGAACTCGTGGGTGAGGAATCGTTCGAGACACTCGACCGGTTGATGACCAGCCCTGTCGACGGAAGCGGTCATCCCATGCAAACACTACGCATGCGCACCGTGCGTATCATCGATGCCCCGGCGGATCAGCTACCTTAACCGGGTAACATTTGCCAATGAAAGTCCAAGCCGATATACAGCGTGGTTATGCCCGCACTCGACTACCAAACGGCCGGTGAATCCCACGGCCGGGCGCTGATCGCGCTCGTCGAAGGGATGCCTGTGGGCGTCACCGTGGACCTTGACGTGATCAACGCAGAGCTGCGGCGGCGGCAGGGGGGCTATGGTCGCGGCGAGCGGATGAAGATCGAGCAGGATACCGCCGACATCCTCTCCGGCGTTCGCCGCGGGGTGACGATCGGCTCACCGATCGCGATCCAACTGGTCAACCGTGACCATCGCATCGATGAGGCGCCCCCCATTCACCGACCGCGACCCGGTCATGCGGACCTGGCCGGCAGCTTGAAGTGGCTGACGACGGATTGCCGAGAGACGCTCGAGCGCGCCTCGGCACGGGAGACAGCCGCACGCGTCGCTGCCGGCGCGTTGGCACGCTGCCTGCTTCGCGAGTTTGGCATCGACGTGCTCGGGTACGTGGTGCGGATTCGAGATGTGTTTATCGACGTCCAGTCGGATGCGACGCTGGACGAACTTCGAGCAGCCCGCGACGCAAACGAAGCGTATTGTCCTGATGCGGCGGCGGCTACGCGTATGATCGAAGCGATCCGCCAGGCCGGGGTCGATAAGGACACGGTCGGGGGCGCGGTGGAGGTGCAAGTTCAGGGCCATCCACCGGGCCTGGGAAGTTGCATGCGTTGGCAGGACAAGCTGGATGGCCGACTCATGCAGGCGGTTGGCTCGATCCAGGCGTTTAGGGGTGTCGAGATCGGCCTCGGGTTCGGCATGGCGAGGCGACGCGGCAGCGAGGTCCACGACGAGATTGGTTTCGACCCGGTGCGACGCGACCTGCCGAGTCTGGGGTTCGTGCGGCGATCCAACAACGCCGGCGGGCTCGAGGGCGGGATGACCAACGGCGAACCGATCGTGTTGCGGGCTGTGGTCAAACCGATCAGCACCCTTCTTCGTGGTTTGGACAGTGTCAACCTGGTGACCAAGACGCCCGAGCGGTCGGACTATGAGCGCAGCGACATCTGCTCAGTACCGGCGGCGAGCGTGGTCGCGGAGAACGTCGTGGCGTTTGAAATCGCCAGAGCCTTTCTGGAGAAGTTCACCGGTGACACGCTGCGGGAGGTCCAAGCGGCGTACGAATCCTACCTCGATATGGCACGGTCGCTAGTGTAGTGATTTACGCAGTTCGCATCTTATCCGAGCCGCGACCGTGAGGGAGCGGAATGCCTGGAGTGGCCGGAATGCCAGGAAAACGGCACCATACCATGATGCACTATTTATGAATCACTACACTAGTGGTCCATCACAGCCGAAAGTTCGGGTTCGTTAGTGGGTGGCATGGGCAAACTTGTTTGCCCGTGGAGCACCCTCACAAGACACGGGCAAGCTGGCGCTTGCCCATGCCACCCACAAAGTCAGGTGTGACAGTGCACTAGGTTGACCCTGAAGGGATAAAGAACAACCGTTGCCCGAGGCCTTATCCTCTTTTCCGGTGGGCTCCCTTACCCGGCTACCGATTCCAGGAGACGGTCAAAGCTATCAAGCGTGTCAATGAAGTGGTGCGGCACACCGGCTTTAGCTGGAGACACGTCACGGTAGATGCCGTCCGCGCGGGTGATTTGAATGGTGGTCCAACCGAGCGCGTTGGGGGCGATGAAATCCTTGGCGGGGTTGTCGGCCACGTAGGCGCATCGGGTGGATTCGATAGCGAATCGCTTGGCGATCAACTCAAACGCAGCCGGATGTGGCTTGCTATATTCGGGACCCAGCTCGCTGGTGACGACGATCTCATCGAGGCTTGGCTGCAAGCCCAGGGCGTCGATCTTGGCCCACTGCTGTACCGGCGGTCCGTCGGTGATCAGGCCGAGTCTGTATCGGCCACGGAGCCGTGTCAGAGCGGTGTCAGCGTCCGGGTAGAGCGTGATTGCCGGGCGGTGCGCGCGGTAGGTCTCGATCATGCGGTCGATGAGCTTTTGATCTTCTGGAAGCCCCCGGTCGGTCAGTAGGGCGTTGAAAACGCGAGGCCGATGCCGGGTGTCGAACAGGCATTTCATCGCAGCCGTCGTTTCCGCACGATCGCCGAGGCGGTCTTCAAAGGCGGCGGCAACAGCCGCAAACCCGCTGAAGGCGTACTCGCGCTCCGGGTAGAGCGTGTCGTCGAGGTCAAAGATGATGGCGTGGATGGTGGGCATACGGCGTAAAGCGCTCTTCCCCGAGCAGTCCGAATCTCAAACCCGGAATCTGTGTGGCACCGGTTTTCAACCGGTGCGTGTACAGGTTGGAAACCTGTGCCACACTTTCCAGTGCATGCACAGGTAAAAACCTGTGCACACCGATCCCACTTCTTTCAGGAATCTTTCACGAGTTTCGACGCCTGCCGGACGAAGACCGAGTGATCAAATCGCAACATGGCGATGTCATTGTGAAAGCCCGTCGGGTTGATCCGTGGCCTGTTGCCCAGAAGCTCTGACAAAATCCACCGGGGGAAGTCCGCACCGGCGTGGATGGCCAGCGGGACGCCCCCGCCGAAACGCGGGTTGATCTCGATGACGCGGATGCGGTTCTCCGGCGTGACGATGCATTGAACCGTGATCACGCCGCGACACTCGCCGAGCATTTCGGCGACGCGGCGCCCGACGGCCATGATCGCCGGATCTTTGACAATGAGCCCCTTGCTCACCTCCCCACTGCGGACCTCCAACCGTCTGCGCGGAACAACACACCGCGGCTTGCCGTCAAAGCCCGTGTAGACGTCAAGCGTGTGCTCCGACCCCTCGATGAACTCCTGGACAATGGCGTCCGGCACGCACCTGCCGAAGGTATGAAGCTCGTCGCGATTGCGCACGACATAGTTGCCCATGGCCGCACTGCCAAAACGTGGCTTGAGATAATAGGGAAAGCGGTGTCGCTTGCGTTTGACCACCTCGCTCCACATCCAGGTGTTCGGCGTGTCAATATCCGCCGCCTTCAGCACACGGTAGGTGGCCATCTTGTCACCACAGGTTTGCACGACCGACTCTGAAGAGATTAACGCACAACACCCGAATTGTGCGAACCGGTCGACGGCGCCCGCAACGATCGTCAGCTCCAGGTCGATCAGCGGTACCAGCAGGTTGATCCTGGCCCGGCGTACGAGGTCGACCAGGGCGTCGGCATAATCGCCGGCCGAGATCGGCGGTAAGATGTGGGCCTTGTCCACCTTGTGAATGGCTGGAGAGAGCCGGGTCACGTCGGCTCCGTGGATGTCGAGGTGAATGCCAAGGCGTTTGGCGGCTTGCCTGAAGGCGGCCAGCAGCTCCACCCGGCGTCCGATGCACGTGAAGAGCATCCGAAGCCGTGATTGGGTCGCTGGCCCGGCTCGCGATGGCTTCCCGCTCGGCTGCATACTCTGCCCTCTGCCTGTGGGATCGACTGCTTGTGGGACCGACTTTCCGTTTGTGGAACCGACTTTCCGTTTGTGGAACCGACTTTCCGTTTGTGGGACCGACTTTCCAGTCGGTCATCAGACAGGCTAGAAAGCCTGTCCCACACACCAGGCTAGAAAGCCTGTCCCACACACGACGCTGTGCCGAGAATCCTTTCTCGGCACTTGCCAGAGGACCGAGAAGAGATTCTCGGTCCAGCGATATCTGCGACTATACCGCGGCCGCAGGCGTTGTGCCACCAAACGCGCAGTTGGTAACGACGCCGTGGCATGCTACCCTATCCTGCGCATGGACGCCGTAATCCTGAGCATCGGGAACGAGCTTACGACCGGACAGGCCGTCGACACGAACGCAGCCTGGTTGTCGGCCGCACTGACGAGGTTCGGGATTAGCGTGGTGCAGCATGTCACCGTTGACGACGACCTCGACCGCATTTGTGCGGCGATCCGCCAGGCCCTCGGCGGGTCGGATATCGTGATTATCACAGGCGGTCTCGGGCCTACGCCGGATGACCTGACCAGACAGGCGTTTGCCGACGCGGTCGGCGAACCGCTCGAACAGAACGCCGAGGCGCTCGAGCACATCCGCACGATGTTTGCGCGATGGCAGCGGCCCATGTCCGAGTCGAACAAGGTTCAAGCCCTTATTCCGAGGGGCTGCGAGGTTATTCCCAACGAGCGGGGGACGGCGCCGGGAATCCGGTATCGCCGCGGCGATGTTCAGTTGTTTGCGTTGCCCGGCGTACCGGCGGAGATGCAGGCCATGTTCAACGCCACTATTGCCTCGGCGCTTGAAGCGCAGACCGGTGGGGCCCGCACCCATCAGGCCCGGCTACTTTGCTACGGGATCAGCGAAGCCAAGGTCGGCGAGGTTATTGGCGACCTGATGAAACGTGACCGCAATCCATTGGTTGGTACGACTGCGTTGGGCGGGGTCATCAGTGTACGCGTTGTCGCGCGGGGAAATGATGAGAATGACGCCAAGCGCCTGGTTGCCGCCGACCTGAGTGAGATTCGGCGCCGTTTGGGAACGGTGGTTTTCGGGGAGGGCGATGATTCGCTCGAGGCTGTGGTCGCGCGTTTGCTCACACAACAGGGTCAGACCATCGCCACGGCTGAGTCCTGTACGGGGGGGCTACTGGCAAAACGTCTGACCGACGTGCCGGGCAGCAGTGCATACTTCCTTCGCGGGTATGTGACTTATTCAAACGAAGCCAAAACCGAGTTGGTGAACGTCGCCTCGGAGTTGATTGCCGTGGAAGGAGCAGTGAGTGAACCGGTCGCGCGGGCGATGGCGTCCGGATGCAGGACAGCGGCGGGATCAGACTTCGCCCTGAGCATTACGGGGATCGCAGGCCCGACGGGCGGAAGCCCACCGGACAAACCCGTGGGATTGGTCTACATCGGGCTGGCGGATTCGGATGGCGTCGAGGTCAAGCGTTTCCTGTTTGGTGAGCACTTGGCTCGTGATGAGATTCGCGACCGAAGCTGCAAGATGGCACTCAACTTGCTGCGCATTCGTATAACGCGGACTGATACTCCATGAGTCCGCGCACCCTCGCAAGAGTGTGTTGAGCGTAAGAACTGATTCGGGCCGATCATCGTCCGGCGGTTGTCGCGCAACGGCTATTGCCGAGTGAGGGTTGACGCCCTAGAATCACGGCGTTTTATCCGATTTGCAGGATCAGCGGACGCGCCGCTGGCTCGTCCGCTTCAGGCTACGTAAGACATGCACAACAGCCCGGTTCGCCTATATTTTCATAATATCTGGATGACGGTCTATACCATTCTGGTTGGCCTGCGCACCTCGCTGAAATATTGCTTCGCCAAGACGGTCACGGTGCAATACCCCGACGTCGCACCCGTGCTTCAGCCGAGGTACCGGGGCTTCCATTTCTACGAGATCGAAAAGTGCATAGCGTGTGATCAGTGCGCCAAGGCGTGCCCTGTCGACGCCATCTATATCGAGAAGACCGGACCACGTAAGCTCGACAAGGAAACCGGCGTTGCCGTCGGCGGCGCCATAACGCGCTACGCGATCGACTATGCGAAGTGCATGTTCTGCGGGTTATGTTGCGACCCGTGTCCGACGAAGTGCATCCACATGGGCAATCTGCACGATCTGTCGGGCTACGCCCGTGAGGACATGATCGTCGAGTTCACCGACCTGGCAAAGCAAGGTCTACAAACGTCGCAACCTCTTTGGATGCAAAAGGATAGGCTACCCGATTGGGTGCAGAAGCGCAGAGAGAAGTGGCTCGAGTTTGCCCACTCAGATGACAAGCTCACGGGCGACAACGAGCAGCGTCGCATAAGGATGCTCAGAGCACTCGAGCCATCCGTGGCGCCGAAGAAGAAAGAGTCAAGCACGACTTGATCCGCCGTGCGGAGGAACCGCTGTGATGCCTATGTTGACTTACGCAGCCTGGTCGTTGGTCGTTGCTGCTCCCATCGGGGAGCCCTCGGCCAACCACAGCAACACAAGTTCCGAGCTGGTGATGGGCATTCTGCTTTTTGTCGTGGCTGGCTTTGTGATTGGGTTTGGGGGGCTGACGGTTGGGCGGATCGTTCGTCCGAAGAGGCCCCATCCGGAAAAAGCGGCCGCCTACGAGTGCGGTGAGCCGGCCATCGGAGATGGCTGGGTGCAGTTCGACCTTCGCTTTTACACGGTGGCGCTGGTGTTCATCGTGTTTGACGTGGAGGTAGCGTTGCTTTGGCCCTGGGCCGTTGTGTTCAAAGAGTTGGGAGCGCCGGCGTTTTGGGCTTTTCTGGTTTTCTTCCTGCTGATTGCGATTCCGTTTTTGTATGAATGGAATTCCGGTTATTTGAACTGGGTACGCGCGAGCACGGCCCAGAAGCGAACCTCGGTACTGGAAGAGGCGAGCACGGCGACCCGCGGGTCTTAATCCGCGCGGACCCACTGCGAGCCGCGGGTTTCAACCCGCGCGGATCCGCGCACGCTTCAAGCCTGCGGCTCGGAGTTGTCGGATGAGCTGGATTGAGAATCGTTTTGAAGAGGGCGTGATCGTCACGTCGGTCGACTGGGCGATCAACTGGGGTCGTAGCAACAGCCTTTGGCCTATGACCTTCGGCCTGGCGTGCTGTGCGATCGAGATGATGGCTACGGGCGCTTCGCGTTTTGATCTGGACCGGTTCGGCGCGGGTGCGTTTCGGGCGACGCCGCGACAGGCTGATCTGATGATCGTGGCTGGAACCGTGACGTACAAAATGGCAAGCCGGTTGAAGCGATTGTACAACCAGATGCCTGAGCCGAAGTATGTGATGGCCATGGGTGCGTGTACGGTCGGCGGCGGGCCCTACTTCAAGTACGGGTACAACATTGTCAAGGGCGTGGACCTGGTGGTGCCGGTGGACATCTACGTACCGGGTTGTCCGCCGCGTCCGGAGACGCTGATCGAGGGTTTGATGCGTCTGCAAGACAAGATTCGCCATCAAACGCGCGCCAAAAGCGCGGTGGTCAAGGCGAAGGAGGCGGCGCTGCGTTAGGCGGAACGTGATCCGTGCCCCAAGCGCCAGCGCGGGATATGAATCCCCGTCGCTCGCGCTCCGGGCTCCGAAAACAATGCACAATCGTGCACGTCCAGTATAGAGGGACGAACAGGTGACCCCCGAAGAGATTTGCAAGCTGTTGCAATCGGAGTTTGGCGAGGCGGTTGTGGATACTATGGTTGGCGGCGGGCACCCTTATGCCCAGGTGCTTGCGGATCACTGGCCGGAGGTTGCGGTTTTCTTGCGGGACGATCCGCGACTGGCCTTCAACTTCCTGCGGTCGATCTCGTCATTGGACCTGTTGGCTGATAGCCGGCTTGCGTGCGTGTACGATCTGAACCACATTCCGACGGACAACCCAACGGAACTGGTCACCGAAACCTGTGAGTTTGCGGTGCGCGTCGTGACCGATCGGGATGATCCGCTGATCCCGTCGGTGGCGCACGTTTGGCCGACGGCAAACTGGCACGAGCGCGAGGCGTTTGACCTGATGGGCATCCGGTTTGCTGACCATCCGGATCTGCGGCGGATTCTGTGTCCGGACGATTGGGCGGGCCATCCACTGCGCAAGGATTACGAGTTCCCGCTCGAGTATCACGGGATACCGGGAACGACGGAGTACGAGTTGACAAACCCGCGGCACTGAGGGCGTTATGGCGATCAAGACGATCATCTCCCGCGAAGAGCTTTCTGAGATTGCCGCGTCGCGCTTCGCGGAGGCTGAGCGCCTGTTCGCCAAAGAGCACTTCGCTGGAGCTATGTTTCTTGGAGGATCAGCGCTAGAATGCTACCTGAAGCTCGCGATATGCGTAACCTTGCGACTCGACGGACTTCCCGGCATCTTCAAGATACATGACTTTGAAGAACTGTTTCTGTACAGCGGTTTCGACACCGAGTTGAAGGCTGACCATGTGGTTAAGGAGGCATTCGACGAGGTCCGGCAGGAATGGGGCAAAGACGGGCGGGCAACGCTTCTTTACGGTAGTCCTGCGGAGTTCGATCGAGAGAGAGCGGAGCAGTTTCTGCAGAACTTGCAAGACCCAAAGTACGGAATTATCCCATGGCTGAAGACCCGGCTGTCCTAAGGGCCATAAAGCCCATCGAAGACGTTCTCCGGCGCTTCGTTCGCGAGCGGGGAGAAGCGAAGGTTCTGGTGGAGACTCAGGCATACGTGCCTCGGGCCGTTGTGAACGAGTTTGGCCACCTGTTTGCCGTTGTCGCGACCGGTGCGTTCGAGGGAATGCCCCAGCGAGAGCGGCAACGGGCGGTATGGGATTATCTACGCCAGAACGCTCGACCGGAGGATCTAGCACACGTGTATCAGATCTACGCCCTGACGACGAGAGAGTATGACGCACGCGTCCTGAGTGCGTCGCAGACCTCCGGTGCCTTGGATTTATTCATACAAGGTACAAACAGCGAGGAGACCGCCAATGAGTAGGGCGGTTTTGATATCGGGCCCGGATGTTCTGATCGACTACGACCGCGTCGAGCAGGGGGACCTGCAGACTGAAGAGATGCTGGTCAACATGGGCCCGCAGCATCCCGCGACGCACGGTGTGCTCCGCGTCGTTCTTCGGACCGACGGCGAGATGATCCTCGAAGCCGTTCCGCACATCGGGTATTTGCACCGCTGCGCTGAGAAGATCGGCGAGAACCTCCAGCCGTTTCAGTTCATCCCCTACACCGACCGGATGGACTACTTGTCGAGTATGAACAACAACCAGGCGTTTGCGGTCGCGGTGGAGAGGCTGTGCGGGATCGAGGTGCCGCCGCGGGGGCAGGCGATTCGCGTGATCCTTGCGGAGTTGAACCGGATCGCATCGCACCTGGTGACGGTCGGCTGCTACGGATTGGATATGGGGGCTTTCACCCCGTTCACGTGGTGCTTCCGCGAGCGGGAGATGATCCTGGACCTGTTCGAGGCGGCCTGTGGGGCGCGGTTGACTTACAGTGCCATCACGGTGGGCGGGGTTCACGACGATCTGCCGGACGGCTGGATCGAGCGGTGCCGCGAGTTTTTGGATTACTTCGAGCCGAAGATCGACGACTACAACGATCTTCTGAGCTACAACCACATTTTTCTGAAGCGCACGTGCAACGTGGGTGTGATTTCGCTCGAAGACGCGATCGCGTACGGTCTGACCGGCCCGTGTCTTCGGGGAAGCGGGATCCGCTGGGACCTTCGGAAGGTGCGGCCCTACGACGGCTACGAGAAGTACGAGTTTGACATCCCGATCGGGGTGCCGGGCGGGACGGAGGGTCGTCCGGTGGGTGTTGTCGTTGGGGACAACTGGTGCCGGTATTTCCTACGAGTGCTCGAGATGAGCCAGTCCGTGCGGATCATCCGGCAAGCGCTGGATCAGCTTCCGGACGGGCCTACGCAGGCTCCGAAGCTGAGAAACTTGAAGTTGCCGGACGACGAGGTCTATGTGGAGATCGAGAACCCGCGCGGCCAGCTCGGTTTCTACGTGCGGGGTGACGGATCGACGATTCCCTATCGGGTCAAAGCGCGCGGCCCGAGCTTTTGCAACCTGTCGATCCTCACCCACATTTGCCGGGACATCCTGATTGCGGACATGCCGGCGATCATTGCCAGCATCGACATCGTGTTGGGTGAGGTGGATCGGTAGAGTGAATAGAGTGCCGCAGGCTTTAGCCTGCGCGGATAACCGCGCGACCTGAAGGTCGCGGGTCGCTTGAATCGTCAACCGCGTCCCGCTACCATTCGTGCCTTTGTTCACAAACTTCCCCACGAAGGGGGTGTTTGGAGAGGCGTTGTGACACAGTTTTCCGTACCCTGGGCTCCTAGAAGCGAGCGAACGAACTACGGCTTCCCCGCCAAGGCGGTCGGGGCGGGCGTAGTGCTGCTAATCGTCGGCGCGGCGGGCTTTTGGGTCACGAGAGCCTTTGCGGACGGGCACCCGGTGGCGATGCTTTTTCTGGCCATCGGACCCGTGCTGATCGCAATCGCCGCTGTCGCCGCCGCCTTTTTCGTTAAAACCTGGCGGGTATGGGGGTCGGTTCTGTTTCGCTTGGCTCCTCTCCTCCTGATCGCGGCGGTTATCGCTTCGTGCATCGGCGTTTGGGCGGTCCACGTGCTGTTCGAGTGGATCAGCCGGGATCTGGTCGCGTCGGTTGCCAATGATCCGGCGACAGCGACATGGTTCGGCGGGCCTTATACCCTCGCTGAGATCGTGACGGCGTTGCCCGCGCTGGTGCCCGGCTGGGTGGCTGCGCTGATCTGGCCGCTGCAATTTCCGTTTATTCGCGACGTCATTTCGATGGTGACGCTGATCGTGTTTTTCACGATTGTCCCGGTTTTTACAATCTGGTGGGAGCGAAAGGTGGCGGGCCGGATTCAATCCCGGCTCGGACCGATGCGGGTGGGCGGTTGGCACGGGTGGGCCCAGTCTCCGGCCGACGGGATTAAGCTGGTGCTCAAGGAAGACCTGGTTCCGAAGGGTGCCGACGGCCCTCTGTTCCGTCTGGCGCCCTACTTTGCGATCATTCCCAGCGCGGCTGCGTACATGGCGCTTCCGTTCGGCGTGACGTACGTTTTCCGCGATCTTGACGTAGCGCTGATCTTTATTCTCGCTTTGCTCGGGATCGAGGTGGTGGCGGTGATCCTCGGCGGGTGGGCGTCCAACAACAAATGGAGCGTTTACGGCGGGATGCGCGAGGCGTGCCAGATGGTGTCGTACGAAATCCCGATGGGGATGGCGCTGCTGGTTCCGGTCGTCTGCGTTGGGTCGCTGAGTCTGCGGGTGATTGGGGAAGCCCAATCCGGCGGGTGGTTCACCTGGCTGGCCTTTAGTAACCCCTTTGCCTTCCTGGCCTTTGTCTCATACTTCATCGCCTCGCTGGCGAGTTGTAAGCGGGCCCCCTTCGATCTGCCTGAAGCTGAAAGCGAGCTGGTCGCGGGGTTTCTCACCGAGTACTCGGGCTTTCGCTGGGCGTTGTTCTTCTTTGCCGAGTACGCAGCCATGTTCGTGATCTGCGGCCTGGCGGTGATTCTGTTTCTGGGCGGGTGGAACTCGCCGCTACCGGCCTCGTGGGGTAACGTCATCATCGGCTGGTTCGGCGATAATCTGCTGGCGCGCGGGATCAATGGGGTGCTTTTCAGCGGTCCGATCTGGTTTGTGTTAAAGGGCACGTTCTTTTTGTTCGTGCAGATATGGCTGCGGTGGACCTTGCCGCGAATTCGGATCGACCAGGTGCTCTATGCGTGCGTGCAGGTGCTGTTGCCGCTGACGATGCTTCTGCTGCTTGGGACAACGCTATGGGTATGGGCGTCCAGCTCGACCAGTGCCGGGTGGGCGGTGTTTGACACGGTGGTAAGCGTGGTTCTTGGCATAATTGGCGCGACCTTCGCGCTGGGGTTTATAGCGATTGCGGCGTACGGCTTCTATCACCGCAGACGTCTTGTCGGGAATCTGGTGATCGATCCGTTGCCGGGATCCTAGTGATTCGCGTAAGTAAGGTGTGGGATTGTAGTAGGATGACGTTACCTCCGAGACAACCAAGCAGCGTTGTTCAAGTGAGCCGCGACCTTCAGGTCGCGCGGACATCCGCGCGGGCTAAAGCCCGCGGCTCGCTACGGACATCCGCGCGGGCTAAAGCCCGCGGCTCGCTGCGGGCATTCACACTCAGAGCCAAGTGGGTTTTTCTCCTGACGGTTGTCGCAGCACTGGGAGCGGCGAATTCAGTCGTCGTTGCCGCTGAAGGCGTGGGCGGTTTGGAAGAACACGCGGGTGTTACGGGCGCGGCGCCGCCCGGCGGGCTGCTCGAGGCCGTGTTGTTCTATATGGTGGCTGCGGTAACGGTGATCTGCGCGTTGGGAGTTTGCATCAGCAGGAACATCGTCCGTATGGCCGTCTGGCTTTTCGGCGCACTTGGATCGGTGGCCCTTTTGTATTTCCTGTTGGCGGCCAACTTCATCGCAGCCATCCAATTGATCGTTTATGTCGGTGGGACGTTGATCCTGCTGATCTTCGGTGTGATGTTGACCAGTAGATCGCCGTGGGTACGGTTCCAACCCAGGAAACTGGAACTGATCGGTGCGGCTGTTGTCTGCGTCGCCCTGCTTGCGGCGCTTTGCGTGGTGCTGATCGGGGCGATCTGGCCGGTGGTCGAGGTGGCCGTGCCCGGAGTGGCCGTCGCCGATCTGGGCCGGCGTCTGCTCACTACGTACCTTGTGCCCTTTGAGGTGGCGGGTGTCTTGCTGATGATCGTGATGGTGGGGGCGGCCCATCTGGCACGCCAGGAGAAGAGTTAGCGCATGTTCCCCGACGGCTTTTTCGCAACCTATGTCGATATCGGTTTGACACATTACCTGGTCGTTGCGGCCGTGCTGTTTTGCTGCGGCATCTTCACGATGATGACCAAGCGAAACGCCATCGGGATTTTGATCGGCGTGGAACTGGTACTTAACAGTGCGACCGTGAACCTGGTCGCGTTCGACCGGTATCTCGGTCCCGGCCGGCTTGACGGGCAGCTCATGGCTTTGTTTGTGATCGTGCTCGCCGCGGCGGAGGCGGCCCTGGCTGTTGGAATCTGCATCAACCTGTATAAGAATCTGGCCACCGTCGACGTCGACGCAGCCGCGAGACTGCAAGGATGAACACAAAGCGAGATCGTTATTACGTGACACTGAAAGGCAATGGTGCACCGTGGGGAGCTACTGAGTTCGAGAAACGCCGAGGACATGAGACGGCGTTGGTCTGCGAAAAGGGACACGTAATCAACGAACATGTGGATCAGCGGCCAGAGGATAATGCCAATTTTTGTGAAAAGTGTGGCGCTAGAGCAGTGTCGGTATGCGAATGCGGTGCGCCGATTCGCGGAGGGGGGTACTGTGTGTTTGGGTTCTTCAAACCACCCGCACATTGTCGGGTCTGTGGGCGAGCGCACATTTGGACCGAGCGGAAAGCGGAAGCGCTGAAAGAGTTTTTAGCAGAGATCGACGGCATTTCCCCGGATGAACTAGCGAAGCTCGTCGACGTTGTTCCCGATGTCATTACTGAAACCAACAGAACGGAGACCGCCGCCGTACGTTTCGGCAAGCTCTTGAAGCGAGTTGGCCCGACAGTCATATCGTTGCTTACCGACATACTTAAACAAATTGGGACAGCAGTGTTCTTGAAAAAGATTGGTTTGGACAACTGACGGTCAAATGACAGGACACACGTATGAAATCCTGCTTGCGTTCGGCCTGGTGGCCCCGATGCTCAGCTTTTGGCTGTTGGTCCTGTTCGGGCCCAGGATGGGCAAGCCTGGGGCCGGCTGGTTCGCCGTCGTGCTCGGGATGGGCGTACCGTTGCTGCTCGCAACGGTGGTTCTTGTTGGATGGTTGGGTGAGGATGCCGCGTCACGGGCGGCGCTGAGCGAAAACGCCTACCGCTACCACTGGGCGACAATGGGCACGGTTCCCGTTACGGTCGGCATCAAGCTCGATTCGCTGACGGTGGCCATGTACTTCATGGTCACGATCGTCTCGTTTCTGATCTTCTTCTTCAGCCTCGGCTACATGTCCGGCCACAGCGACGAGATCGACGGACAGAGCAAATACAGCCGCTTTTTTGCATACTTGGCGTTGTTTGGCTTCAGCATGCTGGGGCTGGTGGTCAGCAGCAGCCTCCTGTTTCTGTTCATCTGCTGGGAGCTGGTGGGTCTGTGCAGCTACCTGCTGATCGGGTTCTACTTCGACAGGGCCTACGCTTCGGCGGCCGGCCTGAAGGCGTTTATCACCAACCGCGTCGGAGACTTCGGCTTCATCATCGGACTGATGCTGGTCTACTTCCAGCTTGGAACGCTCGATCTGGACCAGGCGGCGACCCGGTTCGCGGAGCAATTCGCGAGTGGGACGGGGATCTTCGCAAGCCACTTTACGCTGTTCGGATGGTCGCTGGCGACGATCATGGGAATCGGTCTCTTCTGCGGGGCGATGGGCAAAAGCGCCCAGTTCCCGCTGCACGTGTGGCTGCCGGATGCGATGGCCGGTCCCACACCGGTCAGCGCCTTGATCCACGCCGCGACGATGGTGGCGGCCGGCGTCTATCTGGTCGCGCGGGTGTTCAGGTTGATGACGCCGGAAGCACTGATGTTCGTCGCGGTCATCGGATGCCTGACGCTGACACTGATGGCGCTGGTGGCGATCGTCCAGGTGGATATCAAGAAGTGTCTCGCTTATTCGACGCTCTCGCAGCTTGGCTACATGATCTTCGGGATGGGCTGTGGGGCGTGGGTCGCCGCGTTGTTTCATCTCATCACGCACGCATTCTTCAAGGCCATGCTCTTCCTTTGCTCCGGCCAGGTGATCGAGGGTTGTCACCACGAGCAGGACATGCGGAAGATGGGCGGGCTGTACAAGAAGATGCCTGTGACATGCTGGACTTTCCTTGTGGGTGTGCTGGCGATTTCCGGCGCCGGTATCGCCGGCACCAGCATCGGCCTCGGCGGCTTTTTCAGCAAGGACGAGATCCTGGCCGTCGCGTATGTTCGCGCGTATGAATGGGATGACTATGGTAAACATGAGGCGTACGGCGGGCACGGTTCGCATGCGTCGCTAGTCCCGGCCGGGGACGGCCGGGCTCGCCACAATCAGGACTGCAATAACCGGGCTCATGACAACCGAGCTCGCGATAGCCGGGTTCGGTTGGTTTCCGATCCGGTTCATGGGGACCCGCATGGTAGCGCTCATGCTGCGGGACACGGCGAAGCGCACGGTGGGGACAAGACGTCCATCTTTGGGAAGATCCCGCCGCTGCCGAAGTGGATGTTTTGGTTTGCGATATTCACGGCCTACGTCACGCCATTTTATATGATGCGGGCTTGGTGGATGACGTTCATGGGCAAGCCGCGCGATGAACACGTCCACAAGCACGCTCATGAGATCTGGCTGATGTACGTCCCGCTCATCGTGCTGGCGATCGGGACGTTTGCGGCGAGCTACTTTATTTTCAGGGATTTGATTGCTGACGCCGCACCGGAGGCCACGGCGGCGGCCATGGTGCTGGCGACCGACGGCCATCTGCATACGGATGCCATAAGCGCCGCGCATCACTGGCTGATGTTCGGCGTCGGCGGCGCGTTTATCGTCGGGTTCGTGGTGGCGATCGCGATCTACGGGCGTGGGTTGGCGGTTGCCGAGCGAATCAAGCGAGCGGCCGGCCTGCTCTATGTGATCCTCGAACGCAAGTACTTCTTCGACGAGGTGTACAACCTGGTATGGGTCAAGGGCTGCATCCTGCTGGCGAAGATCAGCCGCTTCATCGACACGTACTTCGTAGACCTGCTCTTCGACCTCGCCGCTTTTACCACGGAACGTTTTGCGGCGTTCTCCGGTTTGATCCTCGATAACCACGGCGTGGACGGTGTCGTCAACGGTGTGGCGAAGACGTCGATGGACGTCTCGGACGTCCTTCGCAGTCCACAGACCGGACGGATTCGTAATTATGTTTTGTTTGCCACCGCCGTAGCGACGGTGGTGATTGTTTGTGTGTTGTTGTTTGGACCGGAGTCGACTGAGGCCGCTACGAGCACAGTTGGTTCAGTGGGTCACTAGTCGGGTGGGTATCCGCGCGGGCTAAAGCCCGCGGCTCGTTGATGTGTCTGGTTATCGTTAGAAAGACAGCGTTTCGATGAACATTCTCACGCTTCTCGTATTCTTACCGACCCTCGGCGCTCTTGTGTGTCTTGTCGTGTCCAAGCGACATGTGCGGACGGTGGCGGTTACGTTTTCCCTGGCCACGTTCGTCCTGTCGCTGTCGTTGTTCGGCACGTTCTTCGGCGGCTCGGGCGAATCGGCGGAAGCGGTCTTTGGAACCCAATACGGTACGCTCCATCACGTCGTGCGCGCACCGTGGATTACCGGGGAAAACTTCACCATCGAGTATTTCCTTGGCATCGACGGGCTGGGCTTCCCGCTGTTCATACTGACGACCCTTGTGGCGTTCCTGGCCTGCCTGGCGAGTTGGAACTTCGACCGCTGGACAATCAACAAGGGGGTCCGGGCGTATTTCGCACTGTTTCTGCTTTTGGAAACGGGCATGCTGGGGGTGTTCGTTTCCCTCGACTTCTTCCTGTTCTACGTTTTCTGGGAAGTGATGCTGCTGCCCATGTACTTCCTGATCGGAGTGTGGGGCGGTCCGCGGCGCGAATACGCCGCGATCAAATTCTTCCTGTTCACGCTCGCTGGCTCCGTGCTGATGCTCGTGGTGCTGGTGGCGATGTACTTCTACAGCGACGCGGCTATCACAGCCGAGATCCAACGAACAGGTATCGAGGGCGTCGCCAGCGGCTATCGGGAGGACGTGATGATTGAGCACGGCACGTTCGACCTGATCGAGCTGTCCGTGAACCCGGTGATCCAGTCGCACTTCGCCAGCCGGACGACGACCTTCCTGGGCCTTCGGTTCGCCCCGTTGATGTTCATGGCGCTGTTTATCGGGTTTGCGATCAAACTGCCCAGCGTACCCGTGCACACATGGTTACCCGATGCGCACGTGGAAGCGCCTACACCGATCAGCATGATCCTGGCTGGGGTCTTGCTGAAGATGGGCGGCTATGGCTTCCTGCGACTCTGCTATCCGATTTTCCCGGTCGGTGCTGAGTTTTGGGCCTTTTTCCTCGCGGTCGTCGGCGTTGTCAGCATCCTCTACGGAGCGTTGTGCGCAATGGCCCAGACGGACTTCAAAAAGCTGGTCGCCTACAGCTCCGTGTCGCACATGGGCTATGTGCTGCTGGGCATCGCCGTGATGACCCAGGCCGGTTTCCAGGGGGCGATGTTCCAAATGATCGCCCACGGCATCAGCTCACCCATGTGCTTTTTTTTGGTTGGGGTGATCTATGAACGGGCCCATCATCGGGAGATCAACCGGTTCGGCGGTCTGTGGCTGACGATGCCGAAATACGGCACGCTGGCGACGATCGGGTTCTTTGCCTCGCTGGGTCTGCCCGGTCTGTGCGGGTTCATCGGGGAAATATGGGTATTGCTGGGAACGTTCGCCGCCAAGGACAAGTTCGACTGGGCTATCCCGATGGCGATCCTTGCAGCCGCGGGTGTGATCCTGACAGCCGGTTATATCCTATGGATGATTCGGCGTGTTTATCTCGGCAAGGAGCGTGAGGAGTATGTGGGGTACCCGGACGCCAGTGCCCGCGAGACGTTTATTCTTATCCCGATGGCGGTGCTCTGCATTGCGCTGGGCATCTTCCCGATGCAGACGGTGTTTAATTACACCAACGGCACGTTGGATCTGATGCTGGCACACGTTGTCAACACACTGGCGATGATGCCGTAAGGGCGAGCCGCGACCTTCAGGTCGCGCGGACATCCGCGGAAAGGAGCCGTGACCGTGCTGTGCCGAGAATCCTTTCTCGGTACGCCCGAAAGGACCGAGAAGGGATTCTCGATCCAGCGACTAAAGAACCGAGAAGGGATTCTCGGCATAGCGTGAAGGATTCACGGGACAGCGTCCTCGTTGTGGATATCCGCGCGGGCTGAAGCCCGCGGCTCGCAAAAGACTTAGTGAGACTATCTGAGGCAAGATGAACTTCGTAGCGCAAGCGAATCCATGGGCAGACGTTCCGGTGGGCGAGCACCTGTTTCACTTCTCGCCCATGATCGCGCTGGTCTGCACGATGCTGGCTGTGGTGGCCTGTCCGATCGTCCTCGGGCGAGGCGCGCGGACGATCGCCGTCATCGTGTCACTGGGCGTCTTGGCGACTTTCGTATTGACATTGCGCGTCGCGGGCGCGGTGGCCGACGGCGGGATGAGCGGGTTGTCGCCGCAGGTCGGATCGGGCATGCTGATCGCCGACAATCTGTCGGTCTGTTTTCAAATCATCCTGCTCGTTTTCCTGGCCGGGGTGATATGGCTGTGGTGGTTGGGGTCCGCTGACAGCGAGCGCAATGCGCCGGAGTTTTTCATCCTGCTTTTGGGCAGTGCGTTTGGCATGATGTTGATGGTCAGCACGGTCAACCTGCTGATGATCGTGATTGCAATCGAGACCGCCTCGCTGCCGAGCTACGCCTTCGTCGGGTTTGACAAGCGGGATCGGATCGGTGCGGAGGCATCGCTGAAGTACATGATTTTCGGGGGCGTGTGCGCCGCGATCATGCTGTACGGCGCCAGCCTGCTTTACGGATTGGTCGGCAGTCTCAGCGTCGTCGATGTGGCGAGGTATGCCGTTGACAACCTGGCAGTTGGTGAAAACCGGATTCTTCTCGCCGTGGCCCTGCTTTGTTTCCTGGCCGGGATCGCCTTCAAGATATCGGCCGTTCCGTTCCATTTCTGGTGTCCCGACGCGTTCGAGGGGGCGAAGATCGAGGTGACGACGTGGCTGAGTGTGGTCAGCAAGGCCGCGGGTTTGTTCTTGCTGGTGCGCCTGGCCCTGGTGTTCTGTGCGGCCGTGGATACCCAGGTGGAGATGACGTTGGTCCGTCCGTTCGCCTGGGTGATCGGGATCATGGCTGCCGTCACCTGTACGGTGGGCAACTTTTCGGCGTACAAGCAGCGCAGCGTCAAGCGGTTGC
>JBARRC010000411.1:0-2744 GCA_049644045.1 Phycisphaerae bacterium | reverse complement strand
AGCGCTGGCAGAGACGTTGCCGCATCTGGAGCCATCCGCACAGGAGGCTGCTTTTGAGATTCTTCTGAAACGCGGTCATCCGCCCACGTTGGCAGGAATCGTTGGCGGGCTTAACGACCACGGAGATGCCCTTCGGCGTTTGATCCTGGCTCATGCCAATGATCTGTCGGCCGGGGTTCGCATTGCCATCTCGTCGACATCTTTTCGGGATCGCGCGAGTGCGATCGAGATCATCGTGGAAAGCAACACGGGCCGGTTGGCTTACCTGTTGGCTGATGCCCTTCGGGCGCGCTGTCGCCGGACACGTGAACTGACTGCAGCGGGTTTGCACCGGATGACAACGCACCTTCTCGATCACCTTGAGGCAGGCCCATCCGCCGGTGAGGTCGGTGAGCTCAATACCCAGGCGAGCTGCCTGGCGGAGGCGTTGGGCATGGCGGTGCGGCGCTGGGAGCTCCACTTTCAGCCCGAGGTCCTCGAAGCTGCCTTTATGCTGGGTGATCGAGTCGAACCGGTCATTCTCCAGAAACTTGGGGAACGGCGCACTAAGATCGCCCGCTCGCTCAACGGTCTGCTCGAAGGTACGTCGAACCCGCGTTTCGCCGGATTCGTTCTACGCGCTTTGGCTATACCTGAGCTGCGATCAGCCGCAGTGCGTGCGATCAGCCGCGCCCGTGACCCTGTGTTTCTCCGGGCGGTTCTGTTGGAATCCCGGCTCCTGACCGACGCGCGGATTGAGCGCGGCTGCCGTTGGATTCGTGATGGCCAATGGCTTCAGGATGCGGTGGGCGTGCTGCTGGATTTGGATGAGCCCGCCGTCTCCGATGCGGTTCGTTTCCTGACGGCCACCGGCGGCTCGCACGCGCGGAGGATCGAACTGTTCCGTGAATTGATCGGCTCAGGGCGTGAGGAGGTCCGGCGCGCGTTGGTCCGGCAACTTGTTCACGATGAAAGTGAACCCGCAACCGACGTGCTGACCATCGTGGCGGCTCGCCCTGGAGATAGTGTCGCCGTGATGGCATTGCGTGAAGTGCGCCGCCGCTTGGGTGGCGCCCGTGTCGGTGGCGGCGCGCGCGAGTCATCGGTAGCGCCTCAACAGACGGAGACGCCTTGGGATGCGTTCGATCACTACTGGAATGAGTTCGACGAGCTGGGTCCCGACGAGCGGTCGGAGGCGAACGCAGCGCTCCTTCGGCGTGTGGCCGATGTCGGAATTCCGCTACGGGTCAAGCTGGCGTCCGCGGTGCCCCTCGATCGAGCACGCGCGCTGCGAATCGTATGGAGCCTTGGTGTGGTGAAGGAGCTGGAGGAGTCGGTCCACCATCTGGCGTACGATCCGTACCCCGTCGTACGTAGTCTGGCTGTGAGTCTGTCGGCGGAGCTGCCGGGCCAGACGACACAACGCGTGCTGCGTGCGGCTGTGAATGACCCGGATGAACGTGTTCAAGCCAATGCGATCGAAGCGTTCGACCGACTCGATCTGGACGAGCGGATCCGCTTCACCGAGCCGAAGCTGGAGTCCCCCAACCCTCGCGTGCGTGCCAACGCGATCAAGTCGTTATTGCGTGTCGAGCTGCGCCGGGCAGGCGATGCACTTCTCGGTATGCTCGAAGATCCGGCGCGGGCACACCGGCTCAGTGCGTTGTGGGTGATCAAAGAGCTCCGGTCACAGGCAGTTCTTCACCGTGTCCTTGCGCTGAGTCGCACCGATTCCGACGAGCGGGTCCGGCGGCGCGCGAAGCGGGTGTTGGACAAGCTGGCCGGTGATGGCGAAGCGAGCTTGCACCTGTCGGGACGCACTGTGACGATGACGCTTTTGTCAGAACCCGCCCCATTGACCGAGATCCAACGGGCCGTCCGCGATCGTTTCCAGGAAGGCGGGTCGTTGGGCATGGTCGTGTTCATCGTTCTGGTTCTTGCGGGTATCGTGTTTATCGTGTTCTACCTGACCCGGCGTCAGAGGAACCGGGATCACAGCGCCCGACGCGCGGATCCCCAGCGGCTCTTCAATGACCTTTTGCACAAGTTGGATACAATGCCGGAGCAACGTCATCTGCTCGAGGCGGTTGCGAAGGATTTGCACCTGAAGCGGCCGGCTGTGATTCTTCTGTGCCCCGCGCTGTTCGACCGTTATATCGGCGAGTGGCAAACGCGTCAACGTTCCGCATCCACCCACGCCGCGGGGGCCTCGCGCTCACAGCTCATTCTCAAAGCGCGGGGCGTACTGTTTCCTGCCTCATAAGACAAGACTTCTCAAACACCTTCTGAGCGATTCTGCTGTGGGAATTGTTCGGTCGTCCGCCGATCAGTCGTCCAGTTCGCTGAGAAGCCACTCGCCGAAAGTGATGTTATCCTCATGCTCGCGGTTATCCAGTGAGTTGGCCGCGGCTTCGACTCCTGTGACGATGGCCTCTAGCTCGGAGGAGCTACAGCTTGACCCCAGGAGCACGCCTGCGGCGCACAAGCCTGCCGCAGTTTTGAACAGATCGTTGGCAATACGTTTCGTCGACATTTGTGGTACTCCTCGCTTTGCGGATGGAGGCTGCTCCGCTCGCCCTCGCCTCTGTTATCGGGCATCGCCCTTTTGATTCTCCACGAAAACGCCCAATGGTCCCTCCGTGATACCGCCAAAGGGCGGTTTTACCGATTGTGGGCCGTCTCCTGATATTGGTATCCGATGGACAGGGGTGCATCCCATTTTGGGTGGCACGGTCTGGCCCGCCGTAGGCGGGACAGGCCGTGAG
>JBARRC010000410.1:0-4763 GCA_049644045.1 Phycisphaerae bacterium | reverse complement strand
CGGTCGGCCATGGATTGGTTCGAGAAGATCAGCGGAAGAAGGAATTGCACGTCGGTGTGCGGGGAGCGGAGATAGTCGGCCATTCGCATCCGCCAGATCGAGTCAAACGTCATGAGTTCGTCCTGTGAGTGGACGCTGTGCAGGGCCTTGTCGGCAACCTCGGTGGCGATTTGCGCAGACCACATCGCCGGATAGATACCTTCGTTGCTGGCCGCCGCGATAAACCCGCCCGCATCCCCGATCACCAACGTGTGCTTACCCACGTGCGAGTCCATGTCAAGCGCGGCTGATGCGGGACTCCAAAGGGGTTCAGTCTCCCGTGCCTGATCCGAGAGATCGACGGGCACAACCTCGTGCTCGAAGGCTCGCCGACACAAATGGACCAGCGCGGGAACGGCCTCGCCGCGCTCGCCGACGCAGTTGACACCGATCGACATGCGATCCGTCGACACGCAACAAAGCCCGAAGCTGCCGGCACGATCCAGGCCGAGGATGACGCCGACGCGCGGTTCGGGCGGCGCGGCGTGGGAGGTAAGCCGTGCATCGACCTGCACACTCCAGATCGGCGACTCCCCCATGGCCCCCGTCAGGCCGACACGATCGAACAACGGAGACCCACGACCCGCCGCCAGCAGGAGCAGCCTGCCCTCCATGATCCGCCCGCCTGGGAGCTTGGCGAGGATGGATGACTCCTTCAACCGAAGGTCCGTCACGGCGCACCCCTGGACAAAAGAAACCCCTTTGTCCACCGCAGTCGTGATCAGCGCATGCTCGAACTGCGCGCGATCGATCAGGTAGCCCGGGGCGTTCTCGAACCTCGGCTTTGCCGTCTGCGAGAAATCCGCGCGGTAGAAGGTGACATCGTGAAACGCACGGTTGAGCAACGGTTTGACCGCTACTCCCAGTTCAGTGAGCAACGGGACGCTGCGCGCGTTGAGCCAGCCGGCACACGCGACCTCGCGCGGGAATGTCTCGCGGTCGACCAGCTCCACCCGATGACCCTTCTGGGCCATGAGAATGGCGGCCGTTGCTCCCGCCGGACCGGCGCCGACAATCACCACTTCATACGGGCTGTCACTCATCGGTCACTCCCCGCTCGTGCCACGCTCCCACCGACCCGCTGACAGCAGCCGGATAACCGTACAGTACACCCGCCACAACCGAGTACGCAAGTACCCGGGGGGGGCGGTCGCATGGAAACACCAGGAAGGTTACAATTGCCGCCATGGTGGCCAGGCTTCACAGCGCGACGTTTTCCGGCATCGAGGCCGTTCAGGTCGAGGTGGAAGTGGACGTTGCCCGGCACGGGTTCGCGGGGGCGATCGTGGTCGGGCTGCCCGACGCCGCGGTCAAGGAGAGCCTCGAGCGCGTCCGCAGCGCGATGCAGAACTCGGGCTACCAGTTCCCACGATACAAAACCGTGGTCAACCTGGCGCCTGCCGATCTTCGCAAGGAGGGGCCCGCCTTTGACCTGCCGATCGCGCTGGGGATCCTTTTCGGAAACGGCGATGTCGTCGACGAACAGGCCAAGCACTATCTGGTCACGGGCGAACTGGCCCTTGATGGCCGAGTCCGCCCCGTCAAGGGCGTTCTATCCGCGGCCATGCTCGCCAGGCAGCGCGGGTTCCGTGGGATCATCGTGCCGAGGGAGAACGCCCCGGAGGCGGCCGTGGTCGATGGACTCGATGTCATTCCCGTGACATGTTTGACTGAGGCCGTCGGGTTTCTGTCGGGCCAGCTTCCGCTCGAACCGGTGGTCATCGATCTTGACAGGGTTTTCGCAGAATCGAGCAGTTATGACTGCGATTTCGGCGACGTCCGTGGACAGGAGCACGTCAAACGGGCGCTTACCATCGCCGCCACCGGGATGCACAATGTGCTTCTCATCGGCCCGCCGGGTTCCGGTAAGACGATGCTCGCCAAGCGGATTCCGACGATCCTGCCTCGGCTCTCATTGGAGGAATCGTTGGAGACCACACGTATCCACTCTGTTTCGGGCACGTTGCCGCCGGGTGCCGCTCTACTCGCGACGCGACCCGTGCGCATGCCGCACCATTCCGCCAGCATCCCAGCCCTGGTTGGTGGAGGTACGGTCCCCCAGGCCGGCGAAGTCTCCCTTGCTCACTACGGTGTCCTGTTTCTCGACGAGTTCCCGGAGTTTTCGCGATCCGCTCTGGAAGCCCTTCGCCAACCACTGGAAGACGCGCACGTCACCATCGCCCGGGCGCACAGCACGATCAGCTTTCCCGCTTCCTTCGTTCTGATCGCTGCGATGAATCCGTGTCCCTGTGGGTACTACTCCGATCCGCGGAAACCATGTAAGTGTACGCCCGTCCAAATTGACAAGTATTTGTCACGCATCAGTGGACCGCTCATCGATCGGATCGACATCCACGTTGAGGTTCCGGCCGTGCCATTCCGAGAGCTTCGCAGTCAGCGCGACGGCACGCCGTCATCCGCCATGCGCGAACAGGTGATGAGCGCCCGAAAGCGCCAGCGAGAACGATTCGGCAACGATTCCACCATGGTCAACGGCCGGATGACCGGCAAGCTCCTTCGGAGACACTGTCAACTTGATGATGCCGGCGAATCCGTGCTTCGCCAGGCCATGACCGAGCTGGGTCTCTCCGCCCGCGCCCACGACAAGATTCTCCGCGTCAGCCGCACCATCGCCGATCTGGCTGACCGGGCCGAAGTCATCGCGGACGACGTGCTGGAAGCCATCCACTATCGAAGGCTCGATCGGCAGCTATAGATCCCCATTCGCTCCACTGTTACAGTCGTCGCGTACGTGATTCGGTTACCACATCCACGGCAGAGGATCGGAATAGAAGATCTTGCGGCTCGACCCTGACGTGGTGACGGTTTAGGGAGAGGCTGATCGTGATTGTGCTGGTGATTATAGGCGTTGCGGCGATGGGGCTGTTCTTGGGGGGGCGATTCTACGCTCCTCTGATCGGCCGGGTGCTCGGTGAACGCCAGGATCGCGTCACAGCCGACGGCCGGAGACGATCGGTGGATATCAAGAATCACGTCCGGCCGCACCCAAGCCAACCCTGTCCGGCCACGGGTCAATCTCGCGTCATCGTGTTGGGTGGCACGGGTCCGCCACCGGCGGCCCCGTGTTCTCGGTTCGTGTGCAAGCTCGAAGATCCCGATTCGTCGGGGGTGGGGTTGTTCAGTCCCCCGGGATTCTCCCGGCTATCGCGACACCACGGGTCATCTTCGCTGACCCGTGCCGCGCTGCCTGCAATCGCCACTCGCCATGCAGTGCTTTGCGCGGCGTCATCATGAGTGCGCAAACCTCAGGAAGCCAAGCTCCTTGAGTCCCTCAAGGATGGCCACGAAGCTACCCTCAATGTGCGGTGCAGTGAAGGGGATATACTCTAGATCACCAAAGATACCGGGGTTGAAGTCGGTTTGTCTGTCGCGAAGTACGAATAAGGGTTTATTCTCAGCATGTCCGAGGACAGACTCCTGTGTAAGCCATGTAGCATCATCGCCCGGTGTGAGGATCACGAAGACCACCGCTTGGGTCCTCAGTCGCTTCTTTACCTTGTCACCGACCCCTTGGGGGGAAAAGTCCCGACCTGTCTTTACGTCGAATCCAAGCAGCCCGAGAAAGCGTGCCAAGCGGTCCGCGAACTGCTCTCCCTGTGCGTCAAAACGGTGCGCAATGAAGGCCGTGCGATCCAGTGTCGCCGGAGAAGCAGCGTCGTCAGGCTCCAGCCCCAGGAACGCCGAAATCTCGTCAACAGTGTCTTCGTCGGCCGTGCCGGAGACACTTAGGCACATGAACGTCTCGCCAGAACGAACGTACTTGTCCTTGTTAAGCCTCAGCGTCAATCCCCCTAAGTCTGTCCTGCCGTGGAGCGCAACTCGAAACCATTTTGGCTCTCCATGTTCGCGAATGTCGGCAAGAACCCGGTCCCACTCCGAATACTCGATAGTCGTGGGATAGCGCGTGATCTCAATGGACTGCTCGTTAATCTGGATACCCTTCTTCTCCAATCGAACAGGGAGAAGTGGGAGGCTCTCCCAATGCACAGGTGCGACAACGCAGAACCGTCGGATATCTAGTGGTCGCGCTGCGAGAGCGACCTGCGCCTCTGGCGCGCTCTGGTCCAACACACCGATTACGTCGTCAATAAAACCGCTATCTTCCGATTGTACGCTCACATTGCAAACATCTCCCATATCGTGAAAGTGGATGGACCTACGCTTACCGGCCACATCGATTAATGCAGATGACACAGGGGGCACATACCCCACGAGGAAATCGCTCTCCGAATCGTATGACACAGTGACGTCATCGATTGTGACCTCAGCATGAATTAGTTCCCGATCAGGACCGAACATCTCGATTACTTTGCCGATCACAGATGCGGGAAATCGCGTTCTCTTGTATCTCTTGCTTTTGGTCATTCCTGTGCCTTCACTCGTCCCCAACACCTGAGCGAGGTAGGGCAGGTCAAGGACCTGCCGTCCCCATCACGATTCACGATGGTTAAAGCCGGTGAACCACCTGCCCTACGATGCTTTATTGTCCCTCCGGGGCCTCCAATACCTGGATTAGTCGCCGAGTTTTCTCAAACAGTTCATCGAACGTTATGATCGCAACGCCCGAAGTGTGGCTGCGAAACAACTCTAGGCACCGGACCTTATCTTCATCGCCCTGGATTTCTTTGGTGTTCCCGATGATGACAACGCACCGTGGGTCAAACGACTCCAGCGCACTTGGCAGCCCACGCTCCAGTGGGTAG
>JBARRC010000409.1:0-8454 GCA_049644045.1 Phycisphaerae bacterium | reverse complement strand
ATTCGTATTATAATCGACGATGAGTGAGTGTCAATCCTGTCAGAAAAACCGATGGATTGGGTATGGCCAGGCAGAAGAGCGGCACAACCGACACGACGGAGCTTGAGGCTGCGGTCCTGGGCGTGGTATGGCAGGAAGGCCCGTGTACGCCTTACGCGATTCGGCAGCACTTCCTGGAGTCGCGCGCCCCGCGATGGAGCGGAAGTGCCGGCGCCATCTACCCGTTAGTTCGGCGGCTGGAAACGCGGGGGTTGGTTCGGGCGACGCCGAGCGTCCGAGGTCGACGAGCTCAGCGCGATTATCGAATCACGCGCCTCGGTGGGACGGCACTAAGGCGATGGGTTCGGGCGCCGATCGCTCTAAGCGATGGGACGTTGATTCACGATCCACTACGGACCCGCATGCTGTTTCTGAGCGCGCTGCCGCGCGAGGAGGCCCTGTCGTTTGTGTCGGACGCCCTTGCGGAACTGCGCCGAGCTTTGCGACGCGCTCAGAAAGATTGTCGCGAGAACCCCGCAGGTGAAAACCAGTTCGCCCATTTTGCAGCGAGAAACGCCCTGCTTGTGACGCGGGCACGCGTGAAATGGCTGGCCGAGGTACAAGGACGGATCGAGGCTGTCGGTGTTGGGGAGAGAGAATGAGCTGACCCGCACAGTTCACCCGTCATGTTGGATGAGTATTTCCCAAGCTGACATCTGTTCCAGACCGTCCGCGGACTACTATGACAGCGCTACAAACCGCGTTTGCGAGGCGCCAGCGGCGATCGATCGCGTCGAGCGACCGCCTTCACACGTGTATCCCGGTGTAAGGACACTCGCGCATTGATCCACTTGCCGATCAAGCTGACGAAGAGAACTGAGGGGGCGCCGTAATTGCCATCGCGTCCACTGGCGGCCTGCCCCTGCCGGGAACTCAGCTCGCGTAGCTGACGCTGCTCTTGCACATTCTTCCTGAAGCCATTCATTGGTGCCGGCCATCCGAGGTTGAAGGACGCGCGACCATCTCGAATCGGGCGACCTGCTCGCCAAGACGGCCAACGTTCCACGTACGCTCGCCATTGTTGGCGGCGAACGCCCCGCCTGCACTCCACTCTACGTATCCGTCTCTCTCCCCGGATAACGTTTCTTGGAACCACAGCCATCGTTCAAGCCGCCGTGAATCGCAACACTGTTCCGGGTCTCGTCACTCCCGTTTCGGATCATGGGCTCCTTCGGTCCCACCTCTCCAAACCGCTCCCTCGCCGAACCGGTCCCGAATCTCATCCATTGCCTTGTCGATCTGTCGGTGTCGAGCGGATTCCTCTTGCCCGAACAAGGAAAGTTGCTGACCTGTGCCCGTTGAAAGCTGCGATACGCCCATACCGATCAGACGTACAGCGGGCGGACGTTGACGAGCCCAGGCGTCAAACAGGCCAGCCACCGTCTGCCACATGGCATCCGTCTCATCTGTTGCGGTGTCGAATGTCCGGCTTCGCGTGATGGTCCTGAAGTCCTCTGTGCGGATCTTCACCGTCACGGTGCGGGCCAGCAGACCGTGACGCCGGAGGCGTCGGGCAACCTGTTCCGTCTGCCCCAGCAGCACGCTCTTGAGGTGCTCCCAATCGTCGATGTCGACCGGGAACGTGACCTCGTGGCTGATGCTCTTGGCTTCACGATCCGGTACGACTTGGCGGTTGTCGATCCCTCGGACGAGCCGGTAGAACTGTCCGCCCGCCTCACCAAAGCTGCCCCTGAACTCGGCTTCGGACAACCGGAGGGCATCTCCAAAAGTGCGGATGCCCAGTTCCTCGAATCGTGGAAGCGTGGCTTTGCCTACGCCCCACAACCGGGAAATGGGCAGCGGATCGAGGAACGCTTGGACCTCGTCGTCCGACACCAATACCAGGCCGTCAGGCTTGTCCAGGTCGCTCGCCAGCTTCGCCAGGAATTTGTTGGATGCCACACCGACGGAGGCTGTCAGTTGTGCTTCCGCCCTAACCCGCCGTCGGACTTCCTGGGCAATCTGTTCCGGTGGGCCGAACAACCCCGTCGAACCGGTCACATCCAGAAACGCCTCGTCGATCGAAAGGGGTTCAACCAGAGGTGTGAACTGCTCCATAATCTCGAAGATCACAGCCGAGACATCGGCATACCGTTTCCCCCTGGGCGGCACAACGATAGCGTTCGGGCAACGTCGTAGGGCTGCCGCCATCGGCATTGCACTACGGCATCCGGACTGCCTCGCCTCGTAACTGGCGGCTGCCACTACTCCCCGTTCCTCCGGCCTGCCACCAACCAGCAACGGTTTGCCACGAAGCTGTGGCTCGTCGAGTTGCTCGACGGACGCGAAGAATGCGTCCATATCGACGTGCAGGATGTGGCGCGACTCACTCATTGGCGACGATTGTACTCGAAACGCCGACACAACCAGCCGCTAATCATCATCCACCGTTTTGGCCAGACGGAACACGACTGGATGATGATCGGAGTAGTACTTCCGGAAGCGGTTGTGGTCGTAGGGTTCGCCGGGATAGGAACCCATTGACGCATCCCGCCATTCCCGCATCGCGTTGATCAAGTCAGCCACCTGGCAATCGAACTGGCGGTCGATCTCGCCTGTATGGGCGGGGCTGGCGTGCACGGCGGCGTTCATTTGATCGTACGTAGCCGACTATACGTGAACTGCTTCGGCATCGCTGTGCCTACTCCCCGAAATCAATCTGAACAGGTATGGCAACCGTGTCGGGTAGGCTGGTCGAGGTTCCGCCGGACAACTGATCATAGGTGTTGTAGCCCCACGCCCACACGGTGCCGTCGCTCTTGAGGAACATGCTGTGGCGGTCGCCTGCCGCGACAGCCGCGACGTCCGTCAGCCCGGACACTTGGAACGGCCTGTTGTAGTTGGTTGTCCTCGTGCCGTTGCCGAGCTGGCCGTGCAGGTTGAACCCGAGCGACCAGACGGTGCCGTCTCCCCGAAGGAACAGGCAGTGCCCGGAGTCTCCGGCGGCCACTGCCGTCACGTTGTCAAGGACACTCCATGGTGTGCAGCCGAACGACCACCCCCAGACCCAAGCCGTCCCGTCCGCGTCCAAGGCAACGGTGTGGTAAGCCCCCGCATCGATGGCCGTGATGTTCGTGGGCAGGCCGGGGATCGGCGTCGGATCGACGGTTCCGTCGTACCGGACTCCAGCCAGCTCGCAGTTGTTGTTGTCGTTGTTGAACCCCAGGACAGTCCCATCGCTCGTCAGAAGGACACCGCCAGACACGAGCGCGCCGACCTGCACGATATCCGCCGCGCCCGACACCTGGGCGGGCGCTGCCGAGCTGAAGCCGAAAACCCAGGCAGTTCCGTCAGTCTTGGCCACGAGCGTGTCCAGGCTGCCGGCGTCTGCCGCGGCGATGTCCGTGACCAGCGATCCGTCGCCCAATTGCCCGTGTTGATCCCAGCCCCAGAGTCGGATTGTGTCGTCGTCGAAGAGGAGGATGTTGTGCCATGCGCCGACAACCACGCCTGCGACCCGCTCGGAAGCAGCTTCCTCGACGGTTATGACCACGTCGTCGCTCGCCGTCTCGCCGTGGCCGTCGGTGACGGTCAGCGTGAGGGTGAACGTACCCGCCGCCATTGCAGCGAAGGTTGGGTTGGCCACGTCGGACGCGTTCAGGCCTGTGGCCGGCGACCAGCCGTATCTGTAGCTTCCGTCCCCTCCGCTGGGGGCTGGAGATCCGCCAAGCGTTACGCTCCCGTCGAATACGATCGTGGCGTCGCCGCCCGCGTCGGCCGCAAGAGGCGGACAGCCATAGTCACCCACCCCGGCACCGGGCGCGGTGTCCGGACATTCATCATCTTCGTCGAATACGCCATCGCCATCTTCGTCCCACTCTTCAATTGGCAGAGACTCGCAATTCGATAGCGCTTCAATCGCATCTACATCAAATCCGTTTACGTTGGCGCTGAATTCGCTGGGATCGGTAATATCAACCAGGCGGAAGTAGCGGGCCCAGTCTAATTCGCCGAGATCGAATGTGCCGTCCTGTCGATCGATACCAAGCAGCACCCAGTCGATACCGTTCTTTGATGCATATACTTCGGCCTGTTCGGGATAGCTTACCCACGATCCGTCACGATTGGCGTAGGTTGTTTCAATGATCTGAACGTCATCACCGGTTTCGTTCAGCACGGCTCTTGCGAAATCCAGGATCAGTTCTCCGCCAAAACCAAGAGAAACGAAATTGACCGTATCATCACGCTGTGCCTCTCCCAACGCATTTTCGGGGTTGCTGCGTTCAGATAGAACGGTATCACCGTTACGCCTTTTCCCCTGAGTGAACGAGACAACCGATTGTGCGCTACATCCCTGCGGGTCGTTGGAGTCGGTCGGGGAACATGGGATCGGCGCTCGGAAGATCAAGTATTCGTCGTGGTTATTGCCCGGCTCGAAGGCGTTGGCCCCGGTGGCAAGATGCCACATCCATTGCGCTTCCACCGAGATTGCGTCGATCCTGCCCCAAGGGGCGACTCCGTTGTAGTAATCGGTGACGGTCGCTGCCACCCACGCGCCACCGGCATTGGCAAGGCCGATCTGAGTCGCCATCTCGGTTTCCGTGGGGTGCGGATCGTTGTCGTCCTTGTCCATCCCCGTAGCGAAAACCGTCCACAGGGTGTCGCCGCTCAAGAGTATCGACCCGTCGGCGGCGAATTCCGCCAGCAGCCCCTGTGCCACTCCGTCATGACTCCACGCAGCCACAAAGATGAACGACTCATCGGTTGAGAAGGTGTAAGTTTCCGGCAGGCTCCAGTTGTACCGGCCGGGCGATCCGCCGTGGCCAAGTTCGTTGCCACCGATAGCGGAGAGGGAGGCGCCGTCCTCTGATCCGACAAAAAGGGCGTAGTGGTTATCTGCAGTGATCGTGGCTGTCACCATCCGTGTGATCCCTTCGCAGTCGCCCGTCACGCTGCACCCCGCCTCATCAACATCGTCGCCGTCAGGCGTGTCCATGCAAGCATCGTCACAGTCATTCACGCCGTCGACATCGCCATCCCGTTGCGAGCAAGAGCAACCAGCTTCATCCACATCGTCGTTGGCCGGAGTGTCGGCGCATTCGTCGTGGTCGTCGGTGACACCGTCGCCGTCGGAGTCACAGTTCCCCAACTGTTTGCAGGAGCAGCCGTCCGCATCGACCTCGGAGCCGGGCGCGGTGTCCGGACATTCGTCATCTTCGTCGAATGCGCCGTCACCGTCGCCGTCTTCATCCCTGCCGTCATCGTCATGCCGCTCGCACTCGCCGAGGTAGTCGCCGTGGGCTAGATGTGCATCCACGGCTGGCGCGCCGACGGTGATGGTGTGCGTGTTGTCCGGGTTGCCGGGAGGAATATGGCATATGATCACTTGGTTTTCGTTGTGAGGTTGCCGGCCAAACTCGAATGTGATGTTCTCGATGAAGACCGAGCCGTCGAAATCGGCCCAGATCTCGCTGCAGGCCTCGAACTTACCGTTGCGCACGGTCGATCGCGCGCCGATGTCGAGGGGCAGCGATTCCTCCGCGAGCGTCACCACGCCGTCTTCGATGGTCAGTTCAAAGGAGCCGACCTCATCATCCGAGTCGCAAGCATCCTTCCCCGGGGCGGCGAAGTGAAATGTAACCCTTGCATGATGCTCGGCCGCCTTGGCTGTTGGGTTCTTTCGACCGCTCAGCTCGCCGTTGACGGTGGCCGTGATGTCGGCGGCACTGAGCACGATGACCGCATGGTCCGCCGCGTCCTCCAGCAGATCAGCTGGCAGCGAGACGGTCGTCGCTTGGGATGTCGTCTTGTCAGCTTCAACGACAAGAGGGCGGTTGCCTCCAAAATCGTCCACCCCGGCGGAGAAGAAGTCCTCGGAGCCGAGACTTCCGTCGCTGGTGAAAGATGCCGTGCCGCAGCCAGCCAGCAAGCATACGCTTCCCAAACAACCGATGGCGATAATCGTTCGACAGATAGGCATCGTGTTTCCCCTCGCAATAAGTAGACGAGATACGACCCGGAGTTACCGGGTGTTCTCAGAATTGCCGGCATCCGACGGATGCGGCACCCCTCCCTACGCCTTTGAATTGGGCAAAGTGGCCATCAACTCTCCAACGGCCCGTGATGGTGGTCTGCATGCATTTCGGTGGTGCGATTGGAATGTGCCTACGGATGAAACGTTGAATACCGAGCGGCTACGCATGTGGATGTGAATCCAGCAGGGACTTCGACGCGGACGATCGACATTATCGGCGGCGGTGCCGGACCGTGAGCAACCGACACCACGGCAGCGTCCCGGATGGCGTGTCCGCATGTCCGCGTAGCCCGAATCCCTGAGCCGGCAAGCGGCCGCCTGTCCAACCCGGATATGGTCTCGGGACTCGATAGTGGCTCACGGAGCCGTGGGGGGATGGGAACCGCACGATACCTGGAACCGTTGAGGCGTAGCACCTTTATGCCGGCTTGGGCACCAGGCTTGTCCGACGCAAGTACATCCCGTTTTCCACGTCCGAATGTCCGGCCTTGGCCGGGAGACGAGCATGCGGGCGTGGTGTGTTGCGCCGCGATCGGCCATCGTTACGGAGTCGTGCCAAACATCAACTGATCATCGCTGTCGTCGTCTTGTCCATGACTGAGACGCAGGTGGCAGGCCAATTGCGCGCGTCTGAGCGGGATGCAAAGCCTTGCAGGTCCCGCTGCCGTTCTCAGCCGCTGAGCCACGCAGCAGCTGAAAAAGGGCTCGCTCCCGGAGGGAGCGGCCCGACGGGGCCTGAGGATCGTTTCCCGGGCCGCTGCCGGCCCCAAGCACATCTGGATGTTTTCATACCTGTGGAAGCGCCAGAGACGCTCAATCGGGACGGAAGGGGCCTGAGGTGTTCTTCCCCGCATTCTGATCCGAGAACAGCCAGGAGTTCCTGCAGCCTCTCCACAGTGGCGGGCTCAAAGTCCGGCCGGCGCCTCCATGAGCGGTCATCCGGGCGTCGAACTCTGGCCGCGATGTTTGCCCGGCACCGCATTGAGATGATCAAGCAACGATTTGCGTTCTTTTTCGATCTGCAGCCGTGCGTATCGCCTCAGTTCGCCGAGGGATATCTTCTCCTTGAAGCTGGCGGCTGTTTCTTCATCGATCTCGATTTCCAGCCACGCACCCCGATCACCGGCCTCCTCCTCCGCGCGCCGATCCCGGATGTCGTCCGCGATAAAATCGTTGGCAAGCCCTACGGCATCCGCAATGGTCATGTCGTTGGGATCGGCCAGCCACTCGTCCAGCAGGCGAACCACCGTCTTTATCTCCTCCGCGTCCGAGGATTGCTTCTCGTCCCATTCGGTGCGGACGATCCGCGAACAGTGCACGCAGCGCCCAACGGCTTTCCTGACACCCGCGACTGCCTGGCAACTCTGCCTTCCCGTCATATTGTTCCTCCTCCATGTTCACCTTGCCCGATTGAGTTCGGTCGTGCTTCGACCACTACTGCTGTTCTATCGTCGCCGGTGCGTGGAAGACGCAGGCCGATCGAGTACGGCTCGGCCGCATCCTCTGCATGCGGCTCGTCATACGATTCGGCCGCCAAGACCGTAGGCAAGGCCACGACATCGATGTTCCATTTCTTGGCCTGCTCAAGGAAGTCGGGCTCCGGGCCGTACAGGCACAGGTACTGACGGCGGGCGGAACGTCCGCGCTCGTCCCAGCCGGCTTCATTGAGGGCTCGCAGTTTGGGATCCCTGCGGTCGCGTCCCCAGCCGACGCTGATGAGCAGATGAGGAAATGCCCTGGCCGCCTTGAGCGTATACACCGCGAGGTCGGCGCCGTATCCGGGTGTCGGCCATTGGCATGCGAGCTCCGGCTTGGGGCCGCGTTTGGACGAGAGGGCGTGCCAGACTGCGCAGATCGCGCTTTGCTCGAACCGCTTTTCTTCCTCCATACCCCACTGCGAGAACGGCTCCGCGATCCGGCGGCGTGTCCGACGAAGAACCGCTCGGATCGTATGAATCGCACCGCGAAGATCCGGCCATGGCATGTGGTCGAGCCGGCTTTCGACTTCGTGGAGCGGCTCCCGGTCACACCACGGCAGGTTGAGGATGTACCGCCTGGCTCTGCCTGCGGCGGGGTCGTAGGTTCCGTTGTCGATTGCAAGCAGGAGCGGTTCGCCGTTGAGCTTGCGTTGCGTGAGCCACTCCTGGCACAGGAGGTACAATGGTCGTCCGCCGGCGGGCTTGCTCTCCGCGCCTGGAAACGACTTCCATTTCTTCTGTGGCAGCGTCACCATGTGCCGGCCCTTGAGCGCGTGTCCGCAAATGTGCCTGTAGAAGGCTTGAAAGAACGGAAATGCCCCGGGGAGTTCGGCAATCAAGTCCGTCGTGACCTCCGTCAGCACGCCCACCGTGGTTTCGTAATCATCGTGATACACTTGCCCTCCTTGGCTGTTTCAATCGAACCCGTTGGCAGACGAAAACCAACTCCACATTTGCTAATAG
>JBARRC010000408.1:0-9991 GCA_049644045.1 Phycisphaerae bacterium | reverse complement strand
TCTGATCGGGCGTACCCATCCCGCCGGAAGTGTCACGGACCCGCCCCGAAATGGCGGTTCGGGAGGGGTTTGTTGAGGGCGCCGGTGCTCGTAACATACCTGTATGGCAGCGGTTACAATCCAAGGTCTTACCCGGCAGTTCGGGACGCTGGTCGTTCTCGATGACGTGTCACTGGAGTTTCACACGGGCGAGGTTGTCGGCCTCATCGGCGCGAACGGGACGGGGAAAACGACGCTCTTTCGACTGATCGCCGGCGAACTCCCGCCGGACAAGGGCCACATCACCCGCTCGCGGGGCTTGGAGATCGGGTTTCTCAGGCAAGAGCCCGACGTTTCGCTCGAACGCACGCTTCACGATGAGGTCGGCAGCGTCTTTGACGATCTGCTGGCACTTGAAGAGAAGCTCCACCACGTATCCGGGCAAATGGCCGCCTGCACCGACGAGGACAAGCTCCCCGAGCTTATGGAGACCTACGAACGAATCAACGCACGGTTCATCGCCGCGGGTGGACATACGTTTGAAACGAAACTCAACGAAATCCTCGGTGGTCTGGGGTTTGTGCCGGGCGATTACGCGCTTCCGATGTCCATACTGTCCGGTGGTCAAAAGTGCCGGGTCGTGCTGGCTAAGCTGCTGTTGAGCGACCGTCAGTTCCTGCTGCTCGATGAGCCTACGAATCATCTCGACCTCGACGCCGTTCGCTGGCTCGAGAAGTACCTCGCGGGCCACCACGGCGGCGCGGTGATCGTCTCCCACGACCGTTACCTGCTCGACCGCCTCTGTGATCGGATCATCGAGGTGGAGCATAAGAAGGTCACGAGCTTCCCCGGCAACTACAGCAACTACGCCCGGACCAAGGAGGTGCGCGAACTCACCCAGGAGCGCCGGTTCGAGAAGGACACGGAGTTCATCAAAAAGGAGCGGGCCTTTATCGCCAAACACCTGGCCGGGCAAAGAACCAGAGAAGCCCAGGGACGGCGTAAGCGCCTGGAGAGACGACTCAAGGCCGGCGAGTTCGTCACCGAAGCTCCGCGTGCGAAACGCCCGCCCAAAATCGCGTTCGACAAGGTCGAGCGCGAGGCCGCCACCGTCGTCCGCTGCGACGATCTAGCCATGGCCTATGACGACAACGTGCTCTTTACGGATTTGACCTTCCAGGTCCCGGCCGGTGAACGTTTCGGTATCACCGGTCCCAACGGAACCGGCAAGACGACACTGCTTAGGATCATGCTTTCTGAGGTAACGCCGATCGACGGGGCTGTCACGCTCGATCCCAAGCTCAACGTAGGTTACTACGCTCAGGAGCACGCGGACCTCGATCCGAATCGGACAATCGTTGACGAAATCCGCGCCGCCCGCACTGAACTTTCCAAAGAGGACGCCCGGACGCTCCTGGGGCGGTACCTGTTCACCGGTGATGACGTATTCAAGACACTCGGCCAGCTATCGGGCGGTGAGCAATCGCGCGTCCGGCTCGCGACGTTGATCCTCCAATCACCCGACCTGTTGATACTTGATGAACCGACCAACCATCTTGACATCCCCTCGCGCGAAGTGCTCGAAGCGGCGCTGCTTGATTTTGCGGGCACGATCATCGTCGTCAGCCACGATCGCTATTTTCTTGACCGGATCGTGGATCGGCTCCTGGTGCTCCGCCGCGAGGGCCACGCACTCTACGCGGGAAACTACTCGTTCTACATCGAGCAGATGGAGCGGCAGCGAACCACCGACAAGGTACAAGCGCCCGCCCCACGCAAGCGGGCAAAGCCAAAGGCAAAGTGCGACGCCAAGGTCAAATCGGGCCCCTCCCCTTACGATCGTATGTCGATCGACCAGCTCGAGGGCCTGATCATCGAGCATGAGGCTCAGCTCGCGGCGTTGAATCAGCGGTTCGGTGACCCCGCTGTCTACAAGGATCCCGAAGCCCTCGCCGACCTTCGCCGGCAGGTTGATGCGGTGGCAGAGGAACTGGCGGATGTGGACGCAGCATGGCGGGAACGTGTTGATGCACAATAGATTGCCCCGATACAACCAGTTACGAATTGCGAATTGCGAAAAACGAGTTCTGTAATTTGTAATTGAAAGCAGATGGCACAATATACTAGATAGATCATGAGTTCCTCGAAGAGCTATATCACTTGCCTTCGCGCTGCGTTCGCGTTGATCCTGCCGGTTGTGGTGATATCGCTTTGGCACAGCGGCTATCTGAGCGTGATCGCGCAAATCGCGTTGGAGCAATCCCACACGAGGTGGCTCGGGTTCGCCCTCGTCGGGTGTCTCATCATTCTGGAATGGCGCTTGCTGGTGACGCTGTCACGACTCGCTCGCGCGGGGGGGCGAATGGAGGTGTTTTCGGCACGGGAGAGCGATCCGCATGAAATCGCGCGGCGGCATCGCTTCCGATTTCGGCTGGTGGCTGTGGCATTATCCGCCCTGCTTACGCCTATCTTGGTTGAGGTTGTATTCCGGACCTTCGAAATCAAGCCGCCGCCGCCCGCCCGGTTCCCTTTACTCGATTGCGAGGAGGTCGACAACTCGCTCAATGCACTTGGCATTCGGGAAAAGTGGGATTCGCTTCCCGAGGGCGATCGGCGTCTTCGGATCGCCTGCCTCGGTGACTCGATGGTCTACGGCTTTAGTGTCGAGCCGCACGAGAGCTTCTGTCATTTGATCGAGACCATGCTCACCACAGGCTGGCCCGAAGGCGTCGTCACAATCAACATGGGCTATCCGGGCACCTCGCCACGCTGGCAGCTTCGCAAATACCTGGCGCTGCGCGAGACGTTGCGCCCGGACGTGGTGGTCCACGTCGTTTATCCCAACGATCTGGGCATCTACATGCACGAACGGCTGAGCGACATCTACCGAATCCGCGACGAGGACCTGTGGGTCGGCAACCGCTCGTACCTCTTGCGGTACGCCGAGCGGCAGATTCGATACTGGCTTGCGTGGAACAAGACCATCGACTACTTTCGCGGCGGCGCGAGCAGCCGCGAGCGTGCGGAAGCCTGGGTCAGGTTCAAGGCCGACGTAGCAGCTTGCAAGGCGAAGGTCGAGGAAGGCGGCGCGGTCTATGCCCTCGTGCTGTTTCCCTGGCTGGTTCGGCTGGACGACTACCTGCTAATGGACGTTCACACGGAGATCGGCGCGTTTGCTTCGCAGTTGGGGGTGCCCTATCTCGATCTGCTTGAGCTGTTCGCCGGGCGCGATGCCGAGGCGCTGCGCATCAGCCTGGCGAACGAGCATCCCAACCCCACGGGCCATCGCCTGGCGGCGGAGCGGATCGCACGCTTCCTCCAAGAGGAAATACTTCCGGCACTGACCCGGTGATCTTCCCCATGCCTCGCCCTTTGTTCGACACGGAGCCGATCGACCTTGCCGGCGGCTGGTCGGGCCTCGTACTCACCCGATGCCAACTGGCGGCACCCGAAAGCGAGACACGCCGGAGCCTGCCGGCCGTCGCGCCGTGGAAGACGTGGCTCCATCAGCTCGTTTCCGACCCGTCAGCGCTATCCGGCTACGCCATGCTCAAATACTCCAAAGACGGCGTGGTGTTCCGTGCGCGGATGACAATCGGCGACGGCTCGCTCGACCTCATTTGCAGGCAGAGCCGGGGTCATGGGCTCCGGCGGCGGCTCGCAACGCTGTTTCGGCCCTCCCGCGAGCGTCGCAACTTCCACCGTGCGCTGGCGCTGCTTGAAGCCGACATCAACACGGCCCTCCCGCTTGCGCTGATCGAGCGTCGCAGACCTCGGCGCGAAGCGTGGCTGGTCACCGAGTTTGTGCCCGATCTGGTCGACCTCGATCAGGTGGTACTCCAGCTTCTGCCACGGTTGGAACCCAGGCGCGCGCGAAAAGTGAAAAACGCGATCCTTGAGGCGACCGTCGATCTGGTCATGCGAATGCAGCAGAGCCATCTGACCCACCGCGATCTGAAAGCCTCCAACATCCTGTTGAAGCACTGGGATGGTCGCGGAGGACCGGTGAGCCTTTGGGTCGTTGATCTCGATGGTCTTCGCCACCGTAGATTCATCAGTGCCGCCCGGCGATGGCAGCCTGTGATGCGCCTGGCCGCTAGCCTGCTGAGCTACTCAGCGGTCACGCGCAGCGACTACGGTCGATTTCTACACGCCTATTTGCCGCGGACGGGCGCACCACGCGAGACATGGAGGCGGCACTTTCGCGAGCTGGCGCAACAGGCAAACGACTACGCCCGCCGAGCACGACGCCGCAAAAATCACAAGCTCGACGGCTATAACGGCCACGACTGACGACCCGTTGAATGACCTAATCTGATTGTGGGACCAACCAGATTATAGGACCGACCAGATTGTGGGATCGACCAGATTGTGGGACCGACCAGATTGTGGGACCGACTTTCCAGTCGGTCACCACCAGGTTCGAGGTGCCAGTGGACCGGTTTTGGGATAGGCTCCAAGCTGCGGGAGGTCATTCGATGTCGGCGGGCAGGCGTTCGCCAATCCACTGCACCGTCCCAAAACCGGCGGCGAGCGATCCTGGTAGAATTAAATCTTTATTTCAATCATTGGTACGCGGGTCAAACCGAATTGATGTTTCGGCTTTACTCACCACCGGGCGTGGCCCTATCATCATTAAACGTAACGACGGCCTGGAGGGGACCCGGGCGTCCGACGCTCTGCAGGCTTTGCATCGGTGGCGGGGGTTGTATTGCCGTGACGGGGTGTTGTCGTCCATGGCCGTTCGCGCCAACCGCTACCTGAGAAAAAGAGGTGGATACGATGCACATTAAGACACTAGGGGGTTGTCTTTTGTTTGCGTGGTTCTGTGTCGTGATGACGACAGTGTCCACGGCCGAAGAACCACTGCTCGCCGACACCGGCTCGATGACCGTAAAGCTGCGCGCGGACGGTCCGACGTTACTCACGACACTTTCCGGGGAGGCATCGGCAGCACCCAAGCGTCTTAACCAACAAGAGCCGGGCGGCGTCGCGGATACGCCGCCGGGAATGACCGTCTACAGCAACGAGATTGTCCCGGTCACGAGCTACTATGAACCCGGTTACAACGGCCCCGGATTCACGATGGCTGAGGACCTGGAACTTGCCGGCGGCGCCTGCGCAGAGCTGGTCTACTACAACTTGGCCGTATATGGCGTATTCTTTCCGTACGACGTGCACACGGAATTGTGGGATGACAATCCGTGCGAGCCTGGGGCTTCCGTGATTGCGGGAACCGAGGCGGATTTTCCCGGCCTGGCGAACGACGAGATGTTCTTGTTGGAGGCGTTTCTCGATGCCTCGCCGGTGGAGGTTCCCGACACCGTGTGGCTCGCAGCCACGTTCTCGACGCAGTACAGCGGCTGGGTCGTCGCGGAAGAGGCCGAGATCGGCTTTACCGATGACCTCTGGTCGCAGGGCAGCGCGTCTCCATGTCTGAAATGGTGGGAGGGCAATCCCTACGCAGGTTTCTGGGCTACGGTCAACTGCAACGTGGAGGACCCAACAGGAGCGTGCTGCGAAGGCACAACCTGCACTGAGGTGACCGAGGCGGAATGCACGAACGGCACGTGGCAGGGCGAGTTCACCACGTGCGATCCCAACCCTTGCCTGCCCGGCGCATGTTGCACGGGCAGCGATCTGACCACCTGCACCGACACGACGGAAGCCGGCTGCGCGGATCTGCCCGGGCTGTTCCATCCCCAATCCACGTGTGCCGAAAGCCCCTGTCAACCGGGCTTTTTGGTCTACCGCAACGACCACGAGGCCAATGGCGTGTTCACGATCAGCAACGGCACCCTGGCAGCCGATGACCAGACGATGGGACCGGGCACCCCCTGCGACTTATCCAGCTTCGAGCTGGATGTGTTCGGTTTGCCCGGTTCGGGAAGCTATGATGTAACCGTCGAGCTGTGGTCCAACGACGAGGGTCCGGACGCGCCGATTACAGGAACAACAACCATTTTCAGCAACTTGCGCGACAGCAACATCCACAGGTTGATCGCCGGTCCGTTTGAGGGCATCACGCTGCCTGACATCGTGTGGATGGTTGTGTCGACGTCGACGGACGACTCCGGCTGGTTCCTCGGCGGGCCGGCCCTTATTGGCTCCACCGCGGACGTTTTCGCGATCTACAATGATCCAACTCATCCGGGCGACTGGTCTGGGTTCGATTTTCAGGATCCGGCCATCTGGTCGGGTTTCCGTGCGAACGTGTGGTGTCACGGCACGGCCCCGAAAGGGGCATGCTGCAACGACGCGGCCGGCACCTGCTTTGACGGTGTGACGCTCTTTCAATGCGAAGGTCGATGGGTGGTGGACGCGACTTGTGATTCCAACCCGTTCAACCCGCCGTGCGGCACGAACGCCTGCTGCGCGCTGTATGGCTGCGGGGACAAGCTGACCAGTGAGTGTCTGGACACGGAGGGCGTACCCGCTTTCGGTTCGTTCTGTGCCGATGAAGGGTTCGAGTGCCCGCGGAACGAGTGCCTCAGCGCCTCCGGGGACTGCTACGCCGACAATGGTACTCCCGGTTGTGAGGACCCGTTCTGCTGTGAGGCCGTTTGCAGCGGCGACCCGTTCTGCTGCACCGACAAGTGGGACGAAGGCTGCGCGGAGGATGCTCAATCTTTCTGCCAGCCGCTGCCGCCGGACAATGACCACTGCGCCAACGCGGAACCGATCGCGGGCGAAGGGGAATTCAGCTTCGACAACACCATGGCCACGATGGACGGCCCGCCCCACGAAGGGTGCATCGATCCGGGCGACGAAGAACCTGATGGGCGTATCACCCGTGATGTGTGGTACCAATGGACGTCTCCCTGCACCGATGCCATCTACGTCAGGACATGTGACCATACGACCGTCGACACCAAGGTGGCCGCATACAGCGACACCACGACGTGTCCACCGACCGATGCGAGCTTGCTTGACTGTAACGATGATGCCTGCGGCTTTACCGAAGAGGATCTTCAGTCGCAGATCACCTTCGACGCAACGACTGACCAGAGCTTCCTGATCCGTATCGGAACCTCCCCCGGCGCGGACGGCGGATCGGGCATGTTCGCCGTGAGCTGTGGCCCCCCCGAGGTTCCCGCCTGCCCTGGCACGGGCGATTGCTGCACGGACACGGGCAGCCCCGGATGTTCGGACCAGCTCTGCTGTCAGCTTGTCTGCCTGTGCGATGCTTACTGCTGTGAGGTGGAGTGGGACGAATCCTGCTCCAAGATGGGCGTGGACAACAACGGTTGCGGGGCTCAGCTCATGTGCCCCGATCTTTGTGGGGCCGGTTCCTGCCCCGAAGAACCGGTGACGTTCCTCGAACCGCCGGACGGCGTGATAGATGCGCGTCAGCCCTATCCACCCACGAATGCAAGCGAGCGACAGGGTATTGACAAGATCATCGTGGAGGGGCCGCCGAAGATTGATAACATAACGTGCTGGAAACTCTGTGAGACCGCCGAAGATGGTTCGCGCAACCGGGTTACGGAGGTCGTCGACAACGAAAACGGCACCTTTACGGTCAAACTCCTGCGATCAATCTCCACCGGAGCGGTCACCACGGTGACCTACACCACCGGAAGCGGAACTCCCTACACACACACGTCTACGTCGCACCCGGCCAATGTGAACGCCGACAACGCTTCGAACGCGACCGATATTCCGGCGATGATGAACATCCTCAACGGCGGGGCTGTCGCGCTCTGGGGCCATCACAGCACGGACGTTGACCATAGTGGCGTGGTGGCGCCGGCCGACGTTCTTCGGGTGATTGACCTGCTCAACGGGGCCGACGAATTCGAGCCGTGGCTCGGCACGGACCTGCCCGAATGCGGCGTCTGCTGCCCATAAAAACGACACACGGTCGTCATGCCCGGTCAGGCGGGAGCAAGGGCGTCTGCCAAAGCCGAGCGAGTTGCGGGTTTCGATCCACGTACGAGGGGTGGCCCATCGCGTTTTTCAACGGGTTGTTAGCGAGCGGGTTCGCAGAATTCGGTCAGGATGCCTTCGGTGCTCTTGGGGTGGGCGAACGCGATTTTCATGCCGTGGGCGCCGTCGCGCGGGGCTTCGTCGATGAGCTTGACACCGGTTGACTTCAGTGCCGCCAGGGTGGCGGGCAGGTCCTCGACGCGGTAGGCCACGTGGTGCAGGCCGGGTCCGCGTTTTTCCAGGAAACGGGCGATGGGGCTGTCGTCGACCGTCGGTTCGAGAAGTTCGATGCGGACCTCGCCAACCTGAAAGAAGACGACGCGCACCTTCTGATCTGGAATCTCCTCGCTTCCCCCACACTCCAAACCGAGGACGTCGCGATAGAAGCGACTGGCCTCCTCGAGGGAGCGGACGGCGATGCCGAGATGGTCAATGCGTTGCGGCGGTTGCATGGCAATACACTGATAACTGATAACTGATAACTGATAACACTATACTATCCTCTCTTCGTACTCACCGAACACCTTCCGCAATCGGCCGCAAATCTCCCCCACCGTGGCGTAGACCTTTACCGCGTCCAGAATTAGTGGCATGAGGTTGTCGTCACCGCTGGTGCGTGAATCCCTTCTCGCACCCTCTTCAAGCGCGTCGAGGGCGCGTGTAACGGCGGTTGAGTCGCGCTCCGCACGGACCTCGCTTAGCCGATCAATTTGCCTGCGCATGGTTTCCTTGCTAATTGTCAGAATCTCCGGCTGCGCTTCCTCCTCCGCAACGTAGCGGTTGACACCAACGACGACGCGCTGACCGCGCTCGATTTCCTGTTGATACCTGTACGCTGATCGCTCGATCTCGCCTTGGGGGTAATGTTGCTCGATGGCCCGTACCATCCCGCCCATCTCATCGATCTTCCTGATGTAATCTTCAGCCTCCGCCTCGATTTCGTCTGTGAGCTTTTCGACGTAGTAGCTCCCGGCCAGCGGGTCCACGGTGTGGGCCACGCCCGATTCGTGGGCGATGATCTGCTGTGTTCGCAGCGCGATCTGGACCGCCTCTTCCGTGGGTAGGGCGAGGGCTTCGTCCCGGCTGTTGGTGTGCAGCGATTGGGTTCCGCCGAGCACGGCGGCGAGCGCTTGCAGCGCCACACGTACGATGTTGTTGTCGACCTGCTGTGCGGTGAGCGTCGCCCCGCAGGTCTGTGTGTGGAAGCGGAGCATGCAGCTCCGGGGGTCTTTCGCCCCGAAGCGCTCCTTCATAATCCGTGCCCACAAGCGGCGGGCGGCCCGGAACTTGGCCACCTCTTCCAGCACGTCCGTCATCGCCCCGAAGAAAAACGCTACGCGCGGGGCGAACCGGTCCACGTCGAGACCCGCACTTGCGGCGGCCTCGACATACGCGATTCCGTCGGCGAGCGTGAAGCCAACCTCTTGCGCCGCCGTCGAGCCCGCCTCGCGAATGTGATATCCGCTGACGCTGATCGTGTTGAAGCGGGGTACGTGCTCAGCCGCATAGGCGAAGATGTCGGTGATCAACCGCAACGACGGCGCGGGTGGAAAGATGTATGTGCCGCGGGCGATGTACTCCTTGAGTACGTCATTCTGGATCGTGCCCGTGAGCTTGTCAGCCGCGACGCCCTGCTTGGCTCCAACGGCGATGTACATCGCCAAGAGCACGGCCGCGGGGGCATTGATGGTCATCGAGGTAGAGACTTTGTCGAGCGGAATGGAATCGAAAAGAATCTCCATGTCGGCCAGCGTGTCGATGGCTACGCCGACCCTGCCGACCTCGCCAACTGACAATGCATGGTCACTGTCGTACCCGATCTGCGTCGGCAGATCGAAGGCTACGCTCAGCCCGGTCTGCCCCTGTTCAAGCAGGAAGCGGTAGCGCCGATTGGTCTCTTCTGCCGTGGCGAAGCCGGCGTACTGGCGCATGGTCCAGAACCGCGAGCGATACATGGTCGCCTGCACGCCGCGCGTAAAGGGGTATTCACCGGGAAAGCCGAGCCGGTCGAGATACGCCTCGCAGGCGGCCTCGTCCCGCACGTCTTCCGGCAGGTAAAGCGTCTCAACCGGATGCCCCGACA
>JBARRC010000407.1:0-2540 GCA_049644045.1 Phycisphaerae bacterium | reverse complement strand
GATCCTCGCGCATGGGTGCCCCGTAAAGGCTATGCGGCATGTGCAGCCCACCTTTCCGCCTTTCTCAGGCAGCTTCCATTCCCGCAGCGGGATGGCGCGCTCCCGACCCCGCGAAACAGGAAGGTTAAGACTCGCGGACCAAGTAACCTCCTTTCGCCCGTGGCCGAAACCTTCCTGTCGTTGATCATGGCAAGCGGCTCCTTTCTGGGCCAGGGTGTTCCCCGCGGCCTGTTACCGCAGCCGTCTCCGTGGGGTCGGTCACCTCCAAGCCAATCGCCTACGCTCGGGGTAAACGAGTGTCCTCATCCCCCGTAAATAATAGACGGGCGAGGCGTGACGGGATTACATAGACTAGCAAGTTTTCAGAGTCCGAAGGACAACCGCGGTCGGAACCGATGGACCGGGCCAGTAGGTCTGGCGCCTCATCGAGAACCGGATGAATGGCTGATCGTCGCAGCCTCCAGTGGTTGTGCGGCGCTCAAGGATCGCCAAACTCCGCACGAGTGCTGACGCGCAAGATGGCTTCAGGAAGTGAACGTTCTCAACCCTGTACGAGCCGATGTTCACTCGTGCCGATCGTAGACTCCGCAGGGTTGCACGCGTACCATCCATGCCCACTTGGCGGCCTGCGCTTGCCTTCAGACTTACTCTATTGAATTATCACGGGATGTAATCGAAGCTGGCGACGGCTGCGGAGCTCCACCTTCTAACTCGGTGCCCCTCTATGCCGCTATCGTGAATACGCCATCCTGGAACGTCGCCGCACGACCCTTCTTCCACGCCGCGGCAGGTCGGTTGGTGACCGTGATTCGCGGAGAGAATGTCGGATGATCTGTTCGGCAGCGACACAGCCTTGGATTAGCTGCCAAACGAGCCACCCAGCAGACGCGGTGGTCGGAAGACCGGCAAGATTCGATAGCCAGCACATTGCAATCGCTGTTCTCGGGCGCGGAGCGGCAGAACCGTGACACGACCACGATCGCGCGACGGCCCGTGGCGAGTGTCATTCGTCGCTGATCTTTCGAGAATGCGGCTGTAACCAGGATGGGGCTGTGCGCCCTTATGCGGGCGCGGCAGCCGCCTGCTTCCCGATTTGATCGGGCTGAATGGCGAGGTGCTCACTTCGTCCCGTTCACTTTGCGGCCCCGTGCGCGACCGGCTGCATGCCTCGCGAATGTGGCCTGGACGCAGCACTCAGCCCTGGGTATACTTCTCCTGCGTGACGTTCCATCCAGACGAACGATCTACGCGAGGAGTATACCCGTGATTAGGCACGGAATCGAGTCCCATAACCGCGACCTGCTCGAACGCCTCCATCGGACGTTTGCCGGGCCGTTCAGCCCGGCCGAGGCGGCGGACGCCCTCCGACTGGACCGCCGACGAGCCCGCCGACTTCTCGCGCATCTGACCAGCCGCAGGTGGTTGTCCCGCGTCCGTCGCGGCCTCTACACAACGGTTCCGCTGGGCGCTTCGGCTCCGGCGGACTGGCGCGAGGATCCTTGGATCGTTGCCGCCAAGGCGTTCCCGCCGTGCTACATCGGCGGATGGAGTGCGTGCGAGCATTGGGGCCTCACCGAGCAGGTGTTCCGGGACATCGTGGTCATTACCGCCCGGAACATCCGTGCGGTCAAGACGGAAGTCCAGGGAACACCGTTCCGACTCAAGCACCGGGCCGAGGAACTCCACTTCGGTACCCGCACCGTATGGCGTAACCGCGAACGCGTGCGTGTGTCAGACCCGAGCCGAACGGTTGCGGACATCCTCGACGACCCGACGGTCGGCGGTGGAATCCGACATGTCGCCGACGTTGTCGCCGAGTACCTCGACGGTGAGCATCGAGACATCGACACTCTGATCGAATACCTGGAGCGGCAGGGCAATCGAACGGCCTTCAAGCGTCTCGGTTACATCCTTGAGGCATCGAGCAAGGAGCCAAACATCGTGCGACAGTGTCAAGCACGGATCAGCAAAGGACTCTCTGCCCTCGACCCGTCCGTGAACCGCAAGGGACGGATCTCGAAACGCTGGAATCTCCGCATCAACGTCCGGCTCGACTCTGTCCGAGGCCCCGCATGATAACACGCATCGACATCGACGAGCGTGTTCGCGAATGGGGGCTTCGCGAAGATGTCGTAGAGAAGGACTATGTGCTCGGATGGCTGCTCTGGGGCATCGGGTCCGATCCAGAACTCCTGGAACAATGGGCGTTCAAGGGTGGCACATGCCTCAAGAAGTGCTACGTGGAGACGTACCGCTTCTCCGAGGACCTGGACTTCACGGTGCTTCCCGCCGGGCCCATGAACGCCGGGGACGTAGAACCGATTCTCGTTCGCGTGCTCGATCGCGTGGGACAGGAGTCCGGCATCAACTTCTCACAACGACCGTCCCGGTTCCGGACTGCGGCTCCGGGACGTTACACCGAAGGTCGCGTCTACTATGTCGGCCCGCGACAATCTCCGATGGTCGCGAGCGTCAAGCTCGATCTCAGCGGTGCCGAGGTGGTCGCTCGCCCGACCGTGGTGCGATCGATCTCGCACCCT
>JBARRC010000406.1:0-4162 GCA_049644045.1 Phycisphaerae bacterium | reverse complement strand
GGTCTCGACTGACGGGCTACCCAGGCAGTAGAAGAAGAACCAGAAATCGTCCAAGTCAACGAATCCGTCGCAGGTGAAGTCGGCCGGCACGGTCGCGAGGAACACCACCGCGTTGTCCACCATGGTCACGCAATAGTGGATGTCGCTGGTGTCGTCCGGAAGCTGCACCGTTTCGAAATCCCTGAACACATCTCCGAATGTCATGATGTCGAATCGGTCACCAGCTTGGGGCGTGAAATCGTCGATGAAGCTGACCTCGAGCACTCCGCCCAGGGATGCCGTACCGGCAACCACCAGCTGATCGAAATCGTCACCCGGAATCGGTCCGCCGATCTGAATATGCAGCGCGCCGCCGGAGTGCTGCGTGTAGTCCCCGCCGACGAATATCGCACCCGTTGAGGTCCCGGGCGAGACATGCCCACCGTCATTCTCCAGGTGTCCGTTGATGGTGCCTGAGCCTGATAGCGTCCCGCTCAGCCACACGCCGTCACCCACCGTGATGTCGATGTCGGCCAGATTCACCGTACTTCCCGGCCAGACCCTCAGCATGCCGCCAACGTATAACAGCGACTGATCTTCCACGCTGAGCATACCGGTACCGCCCGGCGCGTCTGGCAGTCCACCAACGGTCAGCACTCCGCCGATGCTCCACGTCGAATCGAAGCCGACCACGGTGACATCACCCGTCGAACCGGGCGAGCGCGCGATCACACCTTCGGCACACTCGACGCGTCCGCCGTTCTCGATGGTCAGCACACCTCTCGCCGTCCAGCCGACGCTCAGCACGCCGTCTTGCGTCCAGAGGGAGTCGGGGTCAGTGACGGTCACCTGGCCGTCGCCGGTCTCCTCCATGCCTACGATTCCACTGGACCCGGTTCCTGAGCTGGCCTTGTACGAATAGACGACTGCCCCGTCGGCCACCTGCATTTCGCCGAGACTTCGCCGCCCGACCTGAATCTGTGCACCGCTCGTGAACGTTGAACCCGACCCCGTTACGAGCAGATGCCCCTCGGCTGGTGCGCCGCCGCCGAGGATCGTGAGGCCCGAGTAGTTGTCGGGATAGTCATAAACCTCCAGACTGCCACCGGCTTCCACGGTGACGATGCCGTATCCGCGGGGACCGATTTCCAGCTGGCTATGGTTTTCGGGTGACAGCTCCGGGCCCACCTCGAGCAGCGAATTCGGGCCGGTAATGGTGAGCTCACCCGTGGCGCCTGTTGCGTCGCCGACGCGGACGTGGTCGGCGCTGACGTAGCCGTCTTCGCCGACGGTGAAGGTTCCCGTCCCTCCATTGCCGATGCCCGCGTCGCCCCCGATCAGGAGGTGATTGTTGACATCGATTCGGCCGCTGTCAGCCACCGTCACCTCACCGACGGCATCGGCCACACATCCGACTGCCATCTGTCCGCCGACACCCACCGAGCCACCCATCTCGACCCACAACTGACCATAGCTGCCGCCGAGTTCTGCGACCCGGAGCCGACCCTCGCTGGTCAATTCGCCGTCGAATCGGACGGCGACGGTTCCCTGCCCTGCCCTGCCGATGGTCAGACTGTCGTTGTCCGCGTCCGTCACGCTGCACACTGCGTAATCCTCCACGATCAGTGTACCGTCACCGCTGTCGAGTTCACCGAGCATGCACTGACCCATGGACGCAGACGCCCCGCCCTGGATGGCCGTCGTAGCCGTGCCGGCACGGCCAACCCCAAACCCGTAGTCTATGTCCCACTCCGAGGAAGCATTGGTTACGGTGAGATAACCCTCGCTTCCAGGCGCCCAGCCGAGCCAGCCATACCCATGTGCCACGAAGCCACCGTCGCGTACCGTCACGGTTCCGATGCCTTCGACGCCGATCGAGCAGAAGGAATCAGGCGCGTTCCACTGCAGGTCGGCGGCGAAGGTGAGTTCGCCGGTGTTTTGCGCCCAGCGTCCGATCTCCAGTGCGTGAGCCGAGACCCAGCCGTTCGAGATTGTCAGCCCGGCGTCTCGCGTAGTGCCGAGATCGTAGGCAATCGCTACGGATGGCGCGTCGTCCCAGACTCGTTCGAGATAGTACGACCAACCGCCAAGGTCGAAGTTGACGTCTCCTTGATTTACCAAAAGCCGGTCATTGGTGTGGTCGCCATCGAAGAAAACCGTGTATTCCCCCGGCAGATCAAACGTCGCGCGGTCGGACGCCCCCGGCGGTCCGGGCGGCGTCCAGCGATCCGGATTGCCAAACGTGCCGTCGGACGCATCATTCCAGAGGAAGTCGTCCCCGGTGTCGTTGGCGATTCTCAGGATGGTCAACCCGCCGTCGAATTCCGCGACGTACAGATACGGTAGTGACACAGCGATACGCCGGGCCAGCCCCGGCGTGTTGTATTCTCCTACGCGTTGTGGATCGGTCGGGTCGGAAATGTCAACCACCTGCACGCCCCAGTCCATCGCCGCCACATAGGCGCGGTCACCGACGAGCGTGACGCCATTGGCAGCCATGAAGTCATTGCATGCACCCGCCCACGTAGGGTTCTCCGGATCGGACACGTCGATGACTTGCAGGCCGCTCCAATCGTCCGCAACGAAGGCGTAGTCGCCCCGTACGGCCACGTCGCGCGCCGACCCAACCGTGTCATAGCGCTCGGCCCGCACCGGGTTGTCCGGGTCGCTCACGTCGATGATCTCCAGCCCAGGCTCCGCGTTGGCCACGTAGGCGTAGTCACCGGCGATCGCAATGCCCAGGGCATAACCCGGATCACCGGAGTCTTGCCACTGACCGCGTGGAGTCGGCACATGGGGATCAGACACGTCGATCACCACCAACGTCTGGTGGTCGTCTGCGACGTAGGCTATGCCGTTTTGGATCACGACTTCCCTGGCCGCGCACCCCGTCTCGGCGTTACCGATCCGCTGGGGATCGGACGGATCACTAACATCGATCACGCCCAGCCCGGCGCACCCGTCCGCAAGATAGACGTAACCGTCATCTAGAGTCATACCCCATGCAAACTCGTGGGTCGGGCCGGAGCCCAGTCGCTGTGGATTCGCCGGGTCCGAGACGTCGATGACCTTGACGCCGGCGCCGATGCCACCGTCCGAGACGTAGAGGTAGTCTCCGTCCACGGCCAGGTCGGTCGCCTCCGAGCACAAGTCTTGGTACCCGCCGACCCACATCGAACCGGTAGACTGGGACATATCCATCACATGAAGGCCCTGGCTGTAGTTCGACACAAACCCATAGCCACCGCCAACAGCTACCTTGTTGCACCAGCCGCCGCCGACATCCTGCGACGCCGTCACGAACGGTGCCTCGCGGTCCGTCACGTCAACCATGGCGAAGCCCGCCCACGCGTCCGCCACATACGCGAGGTCGCCCTCGACCACGACATCCAGCGGTGCCGCGTTGGTGTTGCAGAAGCCAACTTCTTCGAAGTTGTCGGGGTCGGACACGTTCACGATGCGGAACCCGCCGGAGAAAGTGCACGCGACATAGGCATAGTCTCCCGCCACGTCGACGCCCTGGGCTTCATCCGGGAAACTCAGCGCGCCGCGACCAAACGGGTTATCCGGATCGGACACGTCAATGACCTGGAGACCTTGAGCGCCGTCGGCAACGTAGGCCAGACCGCCGACAACGACCACGCTATGGGCTTCGCCATCGGTATCGTATACATGCTGAACGAACGGAGCGTCCGGGTCTGCGATGTTGATGATTGCCAGCCCGTGGTCCCCGTCGGCCACGTATGCGTAGTCACCGACGACGAAGACACCGCGGGCCGTGCCGTCAGCATCGCAGAAACCACGCGGAACCGGTGCCGCCGCATTCGTGATGTCAAACACCGTCAGGCCCGACCAGAAGCTGATCACATACGCATAGTGACCGGCGACGGCGATGCCGCTCACTGGGCCGGATAGCGGTTCGGTGCGAGCGAGCAACTGTGGAGACGCGGGGTCGGTTACGTCCAGGACTACCATCCGGTAGCCCACTCCCAGGTACGCTTCAGTTCCGGAGAAAGCAATCGCCTGGCTTGGGCCGCCCCACTGACCGACCATATCGATCTGAGTGTCTGCCTCCGCCTCCGACGGATTCAGCCATGCCATCGCGGAAACTGCGAGGTACGCCGCACAGGCAACCTGAAGGTGCCGAATCCAAAACGAGAAGCCCCGGCGCAGTGTTGTGCGC